>CALFOF010000254.1 GCA_937919075.1 uncultured Cyanobium sp.
GCCAGTTCCACTGCCACGATGGCCACCACGACGCAGATCAACTCCTTTGGAGCGAGCCAGGGCCCTCTGGTGGGGCTGATCGGCACCACCGACTCCCGCCTCGGCACGATCACCCTGGTGGGCGAGAGCGCATTGGTGGCGATTGCAGAGGCCTATCTTAAGCAATTGGATCTTCGCCAGCGACAGGTGGCCCTTGCCGTGCGCATTCTTGATATCAATCTGGAGAACTCTCAGGATATTGCTAACAGCTTTGCGTTCCGTTGGGGCAATAACTTCATCGTCAATGATAATGGACAGTTGCTGGGGGCATTCGGCCGGCTGCTTCCGCCTACGGCTGAATCGTTTCTAGGGGCGCCGGTTCAAAACCCCAGCCTCCAATACCCACGCGACAACTTTTTCGATTTTGTACAAGCTCAGATCGTTTCGCGTAACACCAAGCTGATTGCCAGTCCCACTCTGATCCTTCAGGAAAATCCCTCCCGTCTTCGGGAAGGTGGTGGTGGCACTGCCTCTGGCGGTGGTGGTGCGACCAACCAGGGCCTGGATTCCTACACCATCGATTCGCCGATCGCCCGCAGCCTCGCCAATGAGGCGGCCGTGCGGGTGGGCACCAATGTGATCACCAACGTCTCGGTGGATCAGCAGGAGAATGGCGGCACTCAATGCACCCTTGAGCTCTCCACGGCCGGCCTGGTGTTGGGCGCCCGTGTGGAGAAGATCGATGACAACGGCTTCGTCACATTCTCGCTCTCTCCCAGCATCTCCGCCGTCACCGACACGGTCCCGGGGCCTCCCACCTGCACCAGTGAGGTCAGCATTCTCAGCGTGCGACGGCTGGATACTGGTGCCCTGCGGGTTCGTGACGGCCAGACCCTGATCCTCACTGGTGTCATTTCTGATGTGGATGTTGCCGAGGTAACGAAATGGCCGATCCTCGGCGACATTCCCCTGATCGGTCAGTTCTTCCGGGGTTCCTCCAACCGACGCGAAAAGCGAGAATTGGTGATCATGGTCACCCCGAGAATCATCTCCGACACCGACGGTGGCACCTTCGGCTATGGCTTCCAACCTTCCACCCCCGAATCCCGCCAGTTCATGAGCAACCCGCAATGACCTTGACTTGGGATGAGGGCTCAGATCAGAACGCCAGGGGGATGAACGCTTTGGCGGCCAACGGCAGCAGGAATTGGATCACACCCATTGCTCCCCCCACCATCTGGCTGCCGATGGCGTTGCCTTCCTCTTTGCTCCGCTTGGGCCCTGTTGCTAATTCGGCTGAGGCCTTTTTCAACTGCTCAGATGTGGCCTGATCGCCATCGGCGGCATACAGCTGGGCCGCATAGCTGAAATCTGCGGCGGCCTGCTCGTTCTTGGCCTGCTCTCCCCGCACGATGCCGCGCGCCACCCAGCTGATCGCCGCTTCCTGATCGCGCTGGATCGCCGCATCAAAGAAGCGTTCCGCCTCGGGCAGCCGCCCCGCCTTGGCGGCCGCCACGCCGGCGTTGTGCAACTCGGCGTAGCTCTGCAACGCCGGATCAATGCCCCGCGCTCCTTGCCAGTGGGTAGCGGCCAGGCTGCCGTTGTCGACCTGGGCGCCGCTGAGATCGGCATCACGCAGGTCGGTGCCTTGCAGATTTGCCCCGCGCAGGTCGGCGCCCCGGAGCGAGGCCCCCTGCAAGCTGGTGAAGCTGAGATCTGCGCCGCCTAACCGGGCCCCATCCAGGCGGGCGCCGCTCAGGTTGGCGCGTTGCAGCGCGGCGTTGCGCAGGTCGGCGTCGCGCAGATCGGCGCGCACCAGATCAGCGTCCTGGAGCTTGCAGCGCGGGCACGAGCGGGTGTCAAGCAGGCGCACCAGCGTTTCAAAGGACGCCGCGCTGGCAGGCATGGCGAGCCCGAAGGCCGTGAGCGGACCCAGCAGCAGCACAGCCAGCCGTGGACGGGGACCGCTCATTGTTCGGTGGCCTTCGGAATCCACGTGTTCTACCGAGCCGCACGCTTGCTTGCCTTGGGTCTGGATCGGATCCCCTTCCGGATGCTCATGCCTGCGGGTTCGGAGCAGCGGCGGGCGCACGGCTGAGCTGTTGCCGCAGCCGGCGCAGGCGCTGGCTGGAGGCCTGGCGCTCTTCCTGCGGCTGTGCCGGTCCGAACCGTTGCCGCAGATAGGTGCGTGCCAGCTCATCGAGCACGCCATCGAGATCAGGACGTTGCTGTCCGGCCCTGCGGCAGAAGTGACCGAGGTCCTCGCCGGGGAGGGGGTCGAGCCCGAGTCCGTGCAAGCGCTCAAGGCAGCGATCCAGCTCGCGACGCAGGCCATCGGCATCCCGCCGTCGCTGGGTCCAGCGCATCAGGGGTAGCACCAGAGCGAGGCAGAGGGCCAAGGAGGCCACAAGCACCACGCCGATCCATTCGTGCCGCTTGCCCAGCAGCCGTTCAATCAAGGCCAGCTGGTCCTGGCGGTTGAAGCCCATCACCCAGCCGGTCCAGCGCAGATCGATGCCGCGCCATTGCAGCAATGTCCAGCCCAGCGGGCTGAACTGACGAGGGGTCTGCCCGGCGGAAACCGGCTGACCCGCGGTAATCCGCAGCGGCGACACCCAGGCGGTGGGATCCACCATGACCCAGCCCTGATCGGCGAGCCACACTTCGCTCCAGGCATGGGCATCGCTCTGGCGCACATCCAGGTAACCGCCGCCGCCCACCTGGGGCACCCAGTCACCCCCCTGATACCCCAGCACGATGCGAGCCGGCACACCGGCGGCGCGCATCAGGGCCGTGAAGCCAGAGGCGAAGTGCTCGCAGAAGCCGGTGCGGGTGTCGAACAGGAAGGCATCCACCGGATGGGGGCCGGGCAGCAGACCGGGCTTGGTGGTGTAACGGAACGGCTGCGACAGGTACCAGCGCTGAGCTGCCGCCACCCGATCGGCAGGGGCGAGGGTGTCCTTCCACTCACGCCCGAGCGCCTGGAGGCGAGGGTTGAGGCCCACGGGAAACTCCAGGGCGGCATCCCGTGGGGGCTGGCGCTTCCAGGTGGCTGGCGCGCTCAGGTCGGTGAAGCCGTAGGCCCGACGCTCGATCGGTGGACGGTTGTTCAGCAGCACGCCATCGGGGCTGATCCGCAGGTCCGGATCCAGCGGTTGCCCTTGCCCGCTCCAGGGCAGCACGGGCAACAGGGTGGGTTCTGCCAGCCAGAATTGCTCACGCGCGCCAGTTCCCTGTTGGTTCGCTGCACCGGCGGCGGAGCGGGCCAACGCATCGAATCTGTCCTCCCCAGGCAGCCGTTCCCAGCGCTGGCCATCGAAGCTATGAAGCGTGAGCACCCGCCAGTAGCGGGCCTCCGGAGGCGGGGGCTGCTCATTGGCAAAGCTGATCCGGGCGGCTGGCGTGTCCACCGCCACCAGGTCGGCGATGCTGCCGGTGTCGAGGCGATCGGAGAGGCCGGTGCGGGCGGTCTGTCCCATCGGCACCGTCCAGATCGGCCCGACCCGGGGCACCAACAGAAACAGCACCAGAACCAACGGCAGGGCCGCAGCGAGCAGGCGCAGGCTGCGCCCCAGCAGGGTCCGTACCTGCAGCGCACCACCCAGCTCCAGCGCAAGCAAGCTGCTGAGTGCCAGCAGCGTGGTGAGCAATTGGATCAGGCTGGGCCCCAGCCCGGGCAACAGGGCCGCCATCACGCCGGTGATCACCAGCAGCAACAGCGAGGAGCGGCGCAACTCGCTGCGGGAGCGGGCCTCGCGCAGCTTCAGGGCGGTCAGCGCCATCAGACAGATCGCCCCCCAGCTCAGGGGCATGCCGGTGTCGATGGCCGGCAGCAAGGTGGCCAGCAGGCCGAGCGCCAGCCATTGCAGCCGCTGGTGCCCGCTCACGGCAGCAGGGCCAGCGCCATCAGGCACTGGTCGCGATGGCGGCTACCACTGCCCGGTGCAATGGTGGTGGCAACGAGGATCAGGCCGTAGCTGTGAGCGGTGGCGCTCAGCGCCCAGATGCGGGCGCTGAGGTGGTTGAGTGCCTGCTCCTTGGGTAGGCCCGGTTGGAGGCCAAGCAGGAGCTCTGAAGGCTGGGCGCCGGCAAACACTTTGGCGTGGGCCCCCCGACCACGCGCCAGCGACTTCCAGTAGAGGCGGCTGACCCCTTCTTCCGCCCTGTGGGGCCGGAGGTCGACCCAGTCGTCGTGTCCCACGGCGCTCTGGGGGGCGTTCAGGTTCGCCTGGTTGCCTTGCGCATCGCTGCACGATTCCGCAACCGGCCCCTCGCAGCGGGCCGGGTAAACCAGCTGAGCCATGGGGGGTTCCCACAAGCTCCAGCAGCGGAACAGGCCGAGGGGAGCGCTGGAGCTGATGCGCAGCCGTCCGGGCCGTTGCAATCCGCGCTGCTGTGGCTGCCAGGGAATCGACAGCAACGACTGACCCGGCTGGATCTCCTGATCGGTGACCCCGACGGTGGTGTTCTCCCTGACGGAGGCTCCCTGGATGAAGGCGATGCGCAGCTGATCGCGATGGCAGCGGCTGCGCACGACCACCGGATAAGTGAGCGGGGCATCGGCGAATCCGGGTGGGGGGGCGCTGCAGCTCATCTCAAGCCCCTGCAGGTTGAAGGCGGTGAGATGCATCGCCAGCAGGAAGAGCCCCAGCAGCAGAAAGGACATCATTAACGCCCCATTGCTCTGCAGCTGGATGCCCACCACCTGCAGCAAGGCGACGGCCAGCAACCAGAGGACGCCGAAGCCGGTGGGCAGGATGTAGACGCTTCGGGCGCCCAGACGAAGTTGTTGCCCGGTGTTGGGCCGGAACATGCCGGTGAACTTGGCCGGCTTGGGCATCGCCAGCCGTTCAGCGGAGACCATCGACGCCCGCCAGCAAACGCTGGCTCCAACTGCCGGCCTCGCTGGCGCCGGTGCCGTTGGAGCCGATCGGCTCGCCATCGTCCATGCGGTGTTCGCAGACGCTCGGCAGCACGGCCTGCACATCCGCGGGAATCACGAAATCGCGCCCTTCGAGCAACGACCAGGCCCGCGCCGCCGCCAGCAGCGACTGGGCCGCACGTGGCGAGAGCGGCGAGGCCCCGAAGCTGCCCTGACGGCTCAGCTCCACCAGATCGAGCACGTAGGCCAGCAGAGAAGGCTCGGCATGTTGGGCCGTCGCCTGCTGCTGCAGGGCGAGCAGATCGGCGGGGCTCAGCAGGGCTGGCAGCTGCTCCGGCCGCATCGCCTGGCCGCTGAGCAGGGCCAGCTCCGCCTGCCGCGCCGGGAAGCCGAGGGTGAGCCGCATCAGGAAACGATCCAGCTGGGATTCCGGCAGCGGGGCGGTGCCGGTTTGATCAAGCCCGTTCTGGGTGGCGATCACGAAGAAAGGGATGGGCAGCGCATGGCTGGTGCCATCGACGCTGACCCGGCCGCTGGCCATCGCCTCCAGCAGGGCGCTCTGGGTGCGCGGGCTGGCCCGGTTGATCTCATCGGCCAGGAGCACCTGACTGAACAGGGGGCCGGGCTGG
>CALFOF010000255.1 GCA_937919075.1 uncultured Cyanobium sp.
CTCATGCTTCACCTCTGGCGAGCGGTGCGCCGGCATCCAGCATGGCTCTCCATTCGCCCATGGTAAAGGCTGGCTTCACTAAGGGCTGCCCAAAGGTCCCATACGCAACGCTGCCTTTTCTATGGCCACCCATCACCCCGCCCCCACCAGCAACCCATCGAGCAGCCCCTCGGCTTCCTGCTCGATCGCGCGGATGTCGGCGGCGATCTCGGCCAAGGACCGCAGCGGCTTGGGTTTGTAGAAGTGGCGCGTGAAGCTCACCTCGTAGCCAACTTTGGTGGCTTCGGCGTTGATCCAGGCATCGGGCGTGTAGGGCAGCACCTCGCGGCGGATGAAGGCCTCGATGCCGCCCTCCTCCAGCAACGGCACCTGTTCGCTGTCGCGCAGGTCCACGTCTGGCTCGTACTCCACCACGCAGGCCTTGCCGCCGATCTCGGCCTCGTAGCGGCCATGGAGCGGATCGGCTTCGACCTTGCTCGGCTTGTACACCTTGGCGATCACTGGTGGCGCCTCCTCCTCCCGCCAGCTGGTTTCCTTCAGCAGCGGCTTCAGATCGGCCGCCGTCAGCTTGAGGCCCTGAAGCTTCAGACCCTTGAGAACTTCGGCGCGGAAGTGGTTGTGATCGGTGAACAGCTCATCGCCGAATAGCTCCCGCAGTGCCTCAGCAGCAACGGCCAACTGCTCATCCCGTTGCCAGGTGGCGCCATCAAGCAGTTTCTTGCGGCGCTTCTCTGGGATCCCCCGCTTCGGCGGCTCGTCGCCCTCCTCGTCGTCGCCGGCTTCCTCAGAGCCCCAGTCGTCGAGGAAAGCCTCCAGTTGAGGCCGAACGGCGGCGAAGTCCGCTACCAAAGCATCGCCGAACTGCTCCAGCGCCGCCTCACGGATCTCCTTGTCGCCCGAGACGGTCCGAAGAGCCGTGATAGCGGATGGGGTGATGCGGCTGTTCAGCCGTAGAGGGCGCTCCACCGTCAACTTCCAATAGCCGAAGGCCTCATTGGCGAACACCTTGGCGTGTTCGCTCTCCTCGATGGCGTTGTAGGCGGCCATCACGCGATCGATATCAGCCGGACCCAGCTCACAGTTCTTCTTGCCCAGGTTCTTGCGCAGCGGCTGGCTCCAGCCGCTGGCATCAATCAGCTGCACCTTGCCCTGCCGTTCGGGCATTTTGCGGTTGCTCAGCAGCCACACATAGGTGGCGATGCCCGTGTTGTAGAAGAGATTGAGGGGCAGGGCCACGATTGCCTCCACCCAGTCGTTCTCGAACAGCCAACGGCGGATGTTGCTTTCTCCAGATCCCGCGTCGCCAGTGAAAAGCGACGAGCCGTTATGCACCTGGGCGATGCGGCTGCCTAAGGGTGAGTCGTGGTTCATCTTGCTGGCCATGTTGGCCAGGAACAGCATCTGGCCATCACTGGAGCGCGTCACCAACGACAGCAGCTCATCTCGGTGGTTCACCTGGAAGCGCGGATCCTTCATCTCCTTCTTGCCGCCCATCGCTTCGAGATCCTTCTTCCAGCTCTTGCCATAGGGCGGATTGGAGAGCATGAAATCGAAAACCCGCGCCGGAAAGGCGTCGTGCGACAAGGTCGACCATTCGGCACCGCCCACGATGTTGTCGGCGTTCTCACCCTCGCCTTTCAGCAACATGTCGGCCTTGCAGACCGCATAGGTTTCGGGGTTGATCTCCTGGCCGTAGAGGTGGGTCACCACCTGCTGACCATGAGCCTGCGAAAGCTCTCGCAGGGTTTCGTCGGCCACCGTGAGCATGCCGCCGGTGCCGCAGGCGCCGTCGTAAAGCAGATAGCTGCCGCTCTTCACCTGGTCGGCGATCGGCTGGAAGATCAGGTTGCTCATCAGCCGCACCGCATCGCGGGGGGTCCAGTGCTCGCCCGCTTCCTCGTTGTTGTCTTCATTGAAGCGGCGAACCAGCTCCTCGAACACCGTGCCCATGGCGTGGTTGTCGAGCGCCGCTGGGCTCAGATCGATCTGGGGATCGAGGAACTTGCTGATCAGTGTGCCAAGCGAATCCGAGCGTGACAGCGTGGGGATGTGGTTGCGGAACTTGAAGTTTTCAAGTATGTCCTGCACGTTGTCGCTGAAGCCCTCCAGATAGGCCTCGAAATCGGCCCGTAGTTTTTGCTCGCTGCCACGCGTTGTGAGGTCGCGCAGCACGAAGGGAGAAACGTTGTAGAAGGCCTGGCCTGCCGCCGCGCGCAGGGCCGCTTCTTGTTCCTTGATTTCGGCTGCATCGAGCCTGGTCTTGGCTTCCAGCACCTTGGCCTTGGTGGGCTCCAGCACTGCATCCAGCCGCCGCAAGACCGCCATCGGCAGGATCACATCCTGGTACTTGCCCCGCCGGAACAGATCGCGCAGCACGTCGTCGGCGATGCCCCACAGGAACGACACGATCCGGTTGTGGGTGGCCTGGTCCATCCGAGCGTTGTCTTGCCAATGGCGTTCACAGTAGGGAGAGCTCTCGTCGCAGCCAGGGCCACTGCACGGCATGGCTGGGGTGAGCGGCGAGCTGCAGGTGCTGCTGCCGATCGAGGGCCTGGTGGATCTCGACGCCCTGCGCGGCCGGCTGGAGAAAGACATCGCCAAGGCCGAGAAGGAGATCAAGGGCCTGGCCGGCCGCCTGGCCAACCCCAACTTCGCCGGCAAGGCGCCGCCCGAGGTGGTGGCCGAATGCCAGGCCAACCTGGCGGAGGCGGAAGCCCAGGCCGCCCTGGCCCGGCAGCGGCTGGCGGATCTGGGCTGAGCCCGAACCGCCTAGGATGCACAGGTACATCCATGCTGGCCATGGCCACCACCCGCCTGTTTCGCAACGGCCATTCCCAGGCGGTGCGCATCCCGGC
>CALFOF010000256.1 GCA_937919075.1 uncultured Cyanobium sp.
CGCCGATCTGCGCGGCAGCCAACTGGCAGGGGCCTGCTTCCAGCAGGCGCTGCTCTGGGGCGCCGACATGCGCCAACTCAGGGCTCACGGCAGCTCCTGGCAGGAGGCCGATCTTTCCGGCGCCCGCCTCCAGGGTGCGGAATTCAATCGTGCCGCCCTGCACCGCTGCTGCCTGCGCGGCGTGGCGGCGGCCGGCAGCGTGTGGCGCGAGGCGCGGCTGGTGGAGGCGGATTTCCGCCCGGGCCAGGATCAACCCACCGACCTCAGCGGCGCCGATTTCACCGACGCCGATCTCAGCTTTGCGCGGCTTTCGGGAGTGCGGTTGCAGGGAGCCCGATTCGTGGGGGCATGCCTTTACGGCGCCGACCTGCGGCAGGCGGACCTGCGCGGCGCCGACCTGAGCGGCTGCGACCTGCAGACCTGTCAGCTCGATGAGCTGCCGGGCTGAGTGGTTGGTCGGCGCTGGAGCGTTCGCCGGCCCAGCATGATTGAAGCAATCGTGCCTCGATCAGCCGTGACTGCATCCCCCCATCCCGCCGAAGACAGCTTCGATCTGGTGGTGATCGGCGCCGGCTCCGGCGGCCTGGCAGCAGCCAAGCGGTCGGCTTCCTATGGCGCCCGGGTGGCGGTACTGGAGGGTGATCGTGTGGGCGGCACCTGCGTGATCCGTGGCTGCGTGCCCAAAAAGCTGCTGGTGTACGGCTCGGCCTATCGCCACATCCTTCACGACGCCGAGGCGTTTGGCTGGCAGGTGGAGGCCGCCCGCTGCGAGCCTGCGCGGCTGCTGGCCAATGTGCGCGCCGAGGTCGACCGGCTCAATGCGTTGCACATTGGATTTCTTGAAAAGGCCGGCGTGGAGCTGGTGCGGGGCTGGGGCCGCTTTGCGGATTCGCATCACTTGGATGTGGTGGCCAGCGAAGACACAGCAGGTGAGGCACCAGCCAGCACCGCCAGCCGCCGCCTGCGGGCGGAGCGGGTGCTGATCGCCGCCGGTGGTGTGCCCCAGCGGCCACTGCTGCCAGGCGCGGAGCTGGCCTGGGTGAGCGACGACATGTTCCTGCTCGAAGAGCTGCCCGAGCGGGTGGTGATCGTGGGTGCGGGCTTCATCGCCTGCGAATTCGCCTGCATCCTCAACGGCCTCGGCGTGGCCGTCACCCAGCTGGTGCGCGGCGATCATCTGCTGCGCGGTTTTGACCTGGAACTCTCCGGCGCCGTGCGCGAGGGCATGGAAGCAGAGGGCATCGACATCCGCTTCAGCCACAGCCCCGCCGCGATCAGCGGCATCCCCGGCGATCTGCAGGTGACCACCCAGGACGGCGAGCAGCTCGCCTGCGGCGGTGTGCTGCTGGCCACGGGCCGCAGGCCGCGGCTGGAGCCGCTGCATCTGGCCGCCGCCGGTGTGACGTGCGAAGCGGGCCGCATCCCGGTGGATGCCGATCAACGCACCAATGTGCCCCACATCTACGCCGTGGGCGACGTGACCGACCGCATCAACCTCACCCCGGTGGCGGTGGATGAGGGCCGCGCCTTCGCCGACAGCGTGTACGGCGGCAAACCGCGCCAGGTGAACCACGACCTCGTGGCCAGCGCCGTGTTCAGCCAGCCGGAGCTTTCCACCGTGGGTCTGAGCGAGGAGGCGGCGATCGAACGCTTCGGCGCCGATGGCATCCGCATTCACCGGGCTCGTTTCCGCTCCATGGCCCAGGCCCTGCCCAAGAGCGGCCCCCGCTGCCTGCTGAAGCTGGTGGTGGAGGTTGCCACTGACAAGGTGGTGGGCTGCCACATGGTGGGCGAGCACGCTGCCGAGATCATTCAGATGGCAGCGATCGCGATCGGCATGGGAGCCACCAAGGCCGATTTCGATCGCACCATGGCGCTGCACCCCACCGTTTCGGAAGAATTCGTAACAATGCCGAATTGAACGCAGAGCGAGGGCGCCTTCTGCTGGGCCAGTTAGTGACGCTGCTTGATCCATCGATGGATTCAGGCAGCTTCAAGCAGCGGCCAAAGGCCCGGCTGAGCAGCAGGTTGCCGCCAAAAACAAGGTGGAGACACAGGACAACACGGAGGCTGCGACAGAGCCTGCGTTGGGCCCGGGACTGAGGGGGTTACGAGAATCATCAGAATTCTTCATTAAATTCATAAGCCAATCAGGAGCTTCAGTATTTCTTTATCAAGACATTCCACTCACTTGATGTTGAAGGTCTGCAGGATTGATGCAGATCATCCGTCCCTACCTTCTGTTGCGCGTCCAGCCCCTGATCCAACTCATCGACCATGAGCCCCAGGTGGTCGAAGTGCTCACCCCCCTGCTGGAGCAGGTGGGCTGGCGCGTGTTGCACGCCGATGACGGCCATCACGGCCAGGCCATGGCCATGGAGCACCAGCCCCATCTGATCGTGCTTGACCTGCTGCTGCCCAAGCTGGACGGCCTCTCGGTGCTGCAGCGCCTGCGGCGCGATCAGCGCACCGCCCGCCTGCCCGTGATGGTGCTCACGGCGCTGGCCAGCAAGGAAGACAAGATCAAAGCCTTCAACTGCGGCGCCGACGACTACGTCACCAAGCCGTTTGAGGTGGAGGAGGTGTTCGTGCGCATCCGGGCGCTGCTGCGGCACCAACTGGAAACCCCGCTGGCGTTGGTCACCCCCGAAATCCTCACCTACGGGCCGCTCACCCTCTGCCCGGAGCAGTTGGAAGTGCAGTGGTTTGATCAGCCGATCCGTCTCACCCGCCTGGAATTTGAACTGCTGCACTGCCTGCTGCAGCGCCACGGCCAGGCGGTGTCGTGGGGGGTGATTCTCAAGGAGGTGTGGGGCCACCCCACCGGCGACGACATCGAGTGCATCCGCACCCACATCCGCCACCTCAGAACCAAGATCGAACCGGAGCCGCATCGGCCCCGCTTTCTTAAAACGATCTATGGCATGGGCTACTGCCTTGATCTTCCCCATCCTCAGATGCAGGCGATGGCCTGAGGGGTTGCCTCAGGAATTCTCCTTCCATCTGCCTCGATCAACCTGAGTCTGCCTCGATCAACCTGAGTCTGCCTCGATCAGCCTGAGCCTGTCTCAGTCAGACTGAATCTGCCTCTGTCTAAGCCCGATGCACTGGCTCCACCGCCGCAACGGCCAGCTCAGACGTAAGCCCCGTTCGTTGTGAGCGCGCCATCAGGCAGATAGCGACTGAACTGCGGTTGGCTTCTCTCGCTGCTAACGGGCTTCAGTGCGGGAGCCTGGCTGGGTGCCGGCGTAGGCGCCTGTTGGTGGAGCACTTCCTCCAGCAGGAAAGCACAAAGATTGGACATGGAACGGCCCTCCTCTTCAGAGCGGTTCAGGAGTGTTTGATACACCTGATAGCTGATGGTGATGGAGATACGGCGTGGTTGACGTTGCATGATTCGAAAGCGCTCGCTCATGGTGTGGGAAGGATTAGTACCAGACTTGGAGTGGGGCGTTATCGAATTCATCTCAGACCTATGCAGATGTATGAAGTGGTGATGCACAACGAAAATCGAGTGCTCGGTGCTCGGTGCTAAGTACTCAGTGCTAAGTGAATGGATATTGCAAGGATTCAAACCCTCTTGCTTGTGATGCGGTTGCAGGTGATGCCACAACCGGGATAATCGGAAGGCAGCAACCTGGCACTGCGTCAAAGGCGTTGGCTGGGTTTATCGCAGATGTTGGATGGCTTGCGGGCTGGATCTGATCAGAATCTGACTATTTCAGATGCTGCCTGAATGGCCGGCTCCTTCGGGTTGGCGTCTGTTCATCAGCATAGTCACATGGTGTGATAGAAGGTGGCGTGAATGCCGCCCTTGCCATGCCGGTTCAATCGGCGCTGGGAAGCTCTCAGATATCGGCGGCTCGACGGGCCAGTTGCTGGGTGGGATCCGCACCGAGCATCAGCGCAGCGTCGTTGGCCCCATCAGCCATCGGCACCAGCAGGCGCAGGGGACGGCTGTCGCTGGGGGCAGGCACCAGGCTGGCCGCATCAAACTGGGCAGCGCCCGGCGGTAGCGCCGTCGCATCGACCGCCACCAGCTCTTCGCTGCGGTTCGGCAGTTGCCACTGCCGACCGGCGCCATCGTCGACCTGCAAGGGGCGCTGGTGATCGATGCGCAGGCCGGGCTCCAGGGCGTTGAGCCGCAGGCGCGGGCCCGCTGGATAGGCGGGATCGGGCTGCTCGAACAACACCAGGCCCCAACGCTGGCCCGCGGCATCACTGAGCGTCCAGCGCTGGGGAGAGGCCTCCGCCATCGCCGCTGCCTGCGCTGTAGCCGGTGCCAGCGCTGCAGCTGGTGCCTCCGCCAGGGCAGGCCCTGGCTGCAGCGACACGCCGGCGGTGAGCAGCACGGCCGCCAACGCTGCGACCAGCAGACGCGCCGCCAGCCTCGCTGGCCCGCCAGCGGCGTCGCCGTTGGTGCCGCTGCTGACGCGCAGCCTGGGCTTCCTCCCTGATGAAACAGCCATGGGTTGCAGTGGTTTCGGGCCTCTTGACCTTATGCCGATCTGTCTATATGCGCCTAAGAGGAGCAATCCACGCGGCGCCACAAACCAGGGGTAACATCGATACGGGCTTAGGCGTTTATCCGCATAACTACTGCTTCGTGATATCTGGCTTCGCCCTTGCGCGGCCAGCCCCTTCCCTGAGCGCTGTTGGCGGTGGGCTGTCGTCCCTGTGGCGAACGTCCGCGCTTCCCTCCCGTCCTTCGTGTTTCGACACCATGGTCACCACATCCCTTCGCCGCCTCCCCGGCCTGTCCTGGGGGTCCTTCAAGGACTGGGTCACCAGCACCGACAACCGCCTCTACGTGGGTTGGTTCGGCGTGCTGATGATCCCCACCCTGCTGACGGCCACCGCCTGCTTTGTGATCGCCTTCGTGGGTTCTCCGCCCGTCGATATCGACGGCATCCGCGAGCCCGTTTCCGGCGGCCTGCTCTATGGCAACAACATCATCACCGCCGCGGTGGTGCCCAGCTCCAACGCCATCGGCCTGCACTTCTACCCGATCTGGGCCGCCTCCAGCCTCGATG
>CALFOF010000257.1 GCA_937919075.1 uncultured Cyanobium sp.
AAAGCGCGCGCCCAGGAGGGTTCCACCGGAACCAACCTGCTGAAGCTGCTCGAGAACCGTCTCGACAACGTCTGTTTCCGTCTCGGTTTCGGCCCCACCGTGCCCGGCGCCCGCCAGCTGGTGAACCACGGCCACATCACCGTGAACGGCCGTGTCGTTGACATCCCCAGCTATCAGTGCCGCGCCGGTGATGTGATCATCGTGCGCCAACGCAAGGCCAGCAAGCAACTGGCTGAAGGCAATCTGGAGTTCCCAGGCCTCTCCAACATCCCACCCAACCTCGAGCTCGACAAATCCAAGCTCTCGGCCAAGGTCAACGGCCGCATTGAGCGTGAATGGGTGGCGCTTGAGATCAACGAACTGCTGGTGGTGGAGTTCTACTCCCGCAAGGTGTGATCCCCGGGATCCACTCCACCAAGCTTTGGTTCACCGCACCCCGCCTCTGGCGGGGTTTTTTTTGACCCAGTCAGCCACGTGTTTGGGGAGAAAAAGAAGCACACTCCCTGCCCCCTGGCCTGGTCAAGCCTCGGCCGTTCATCCCAGCCGCAGCACGCGCTGAGCATTGCTGCGGCGTGCCTCCGAAGGCAGCAACCAGCCTTTCAGCAGGCGCGGCCAGCCGCCGTCAACCGCTGATCAGCTGTTCCAGCGCGGCGGTTACATCGGGCTGGCGCATCAGCGCTTCCCCCACCAGCACCGCATCGGCGCCAGCGCTCTGGGCCCGGTCCAGGTCGTCGCGGTTGAACAGCCCCGACTCGCTCACCAGCAGCGCCCCCCGTTGCCGGATCTGATCGCCGTAACGGGCCATCAGTTGCTCGGTGGTGGCGAGGTCGGTGTGGAAGCTGGTGAGGTCGCGGTTGTTGATGCCGATCACGGTGTGAGCCGCCGCGCCCGGCTCACTCCAGATGGGCAGGCGCAGCATCCGCTCCAGCTCTTCGGCGTCGTGCACCTCCACCAGCACGGCCAGCCCCAGGGCGCGGGCCACCTTGATCAGGTACGTCACGTCCTGGTCGGTGAGGATTGCCGCGATCAGCAGGGCGGCATCGGCGCCGGCGGCGCGTGCCTGGTGCAGCTGGTACGGGGAAAGGATGAAGTCCTTGCAGAGCAGGGGCAGATCCACCACCTGACGCACCTCCACCAGCACCTCAAAGCCGCCCTGGAAAAAGCTCTTGTCGGTGAGCACTGACAGGCAGCTGGCACCACCGGCGGCGTAGCCCCGGGCAATGGCCACGGGATCAAAATCAGCGCGGATCACGCCTTTGCTGGGGCTGGCTTTCTTGATCTCGGCGATCACCGCGGGCTTGCGGCAACTGGCCCGCAGCGCGGCCACGAAGTCACGGGTGGGGGGCAGGTCGCGCAGCTGGCGCTGCAGTGTGTCCAGAGGCACCCGCTCCCTGGCGGCGGCCACCTCGCGGTCTTTCTCCCAGACAATCCGCTCGAGGATGTGCTGGGGCTCCTGCTCGGGGTGGGGAATGCCGAACTGAAGATGGGCCACCTTCACCGGCGGATTGGGTGGACGGCGGCGAAGCTCCAAAGCCCCTCGGCAACAGAAGCTGATCGTAGGGGCCTTCGCCGGCACACCCTTTGCAGCGTGGGCCGGGCCTCAGGCCACAGCGGCGGCGGCCTGCTTGTACGCCACTTCCACCACCTCGCTGAGGGTGGGGTGGGTATGCACTTCGGTGGCGAGCTCCCCCACCCGCTGGCGGCGGGCCACGGCATTGGCCACCTCCTGGATCAGGTCGGCGGCGTGCAATCCGTAGATGTGCGCGCCCAGCACCTCGCCTGTGTCCTTGCGGAACAGCAGCTTCATCAGCCCATCGCTTTCCAATTCTGCCAGCGCCTTGGAGTTGGCCTTGAAGTAACTGCGCACGCTGCCCAGTTCAAAGCCCTCGGCGGCCGCCAGTGCCTTGGCGTCGGCTTCGCTCAGGCCCACCGAGCTGATCTCGGGATGGGTGAAGGTGGCAGCCGGGATCGAGCGGTAGTCGATCGCACGGGTGTGGCCAAGGATGTTGTCCACCGCCACGGTGCCCTGGGCAGCGGCGGTATGGGCCAGCATCATCTTTCCGGTCACGTCGCCCACAGCCCAGAGATGGGGAACGGGCGTCTCGCCTGCCAGCACCTGGAGCTGATCGTTCACGGGGATGAAGCCGCGGTTGGTCTCCACGCCCACGCTGGCCAGGTGAAGATCCTTGCTCACCGGTACCCGCCCGGTGGCCACCAGTACCGCATCCACCTCCAGCACCTCCACCAGCTCCTTGGTGGCCATGGCGGCCAGCTCGATCCGCACCGGCGATCCTGGGGTCACCTTGCGGGCCAGCAGGCCGGCGCGGGTGTCGATGTCACGGCCATCAATCAGGTGGCGGGCGGCAATCTTGGCGATGTCGGGGTCGAAGGTGGGCATCACCCGATCGAGGGCCTCGATCATCGTGACCTCGCAACCCAATGCTGTGTACACATCGGCGAATTCCAGGCCGATGTAACCGCTGCCCACGATCGCGATCCAGCGGGGCAGCCATTCCAGGCTGATTGCTTCGTCGCTGGTGAACACCGTGCGTCCATCGGTTTCGATTCCCGGCGGCACAAAGGGATCCGAGCCTGTGGCCACGATCACATCGCGGGCGGTGAACACCTGTTCCACCCCGCTGCTCTGGCGCACCGCCACCCGCTGGTGCCCATCAAGGCGTCCCTTGCCGCGCAGGATCACGGCCCCCGACCGCTCCAAGGTCTTGGTGAGATTGGCGCGGATCGTGGCCACCAACTGGTTGGCGTGATCGGCGATCTTCTGGCGCTCGAAGCGCACCGGCGCGGCATGGATGCCGAAGCCTTGCAGGTGCTTGGCATCCGCCAGCTCCCGTACCCGGCCACTGGCGGCCAGCAACGCCTTCGAGGGCACGCAGCCCCGGTTGACGCAGGTGCCACCCATATCGCGCGATTCGATGATCGCCGTGCGCAGGCCATGATCAGCCGCATGCTTGGCCGCATCGAAGCCGCCATAGCCGGCGCCGATCACGATCACGTCGTAGTCGAAGGAAGAGGCGCTGCTGTCGCTCACCGGGGCGTGTCTCAGGGAGTGATCGGCATTCTCTCCTGTTGCTGGCGCCAGCGCTCCAGCAACAGGGGCCCCGCCGCCACGGCCACATTGAGGGATTCCACGGCGGCGCTGTGGGGAATCGTGACCCGGTGGCTGCAGCAGGCGAGCAGGTCGGCGCTCAGCCCTGCCCCCTCATTGCCCAGCAGCAGCACCGTCGGCAGCGTCCAGTTGAGCTGCCAGTAGGGAATCACAGCGGTGCTGGCTGTGGTGGCGGGGCCGCCGCGGGCCATCACGGTGGTGGCTACCACCTGGGCCCCTTGCGCGCGGGCCTGCTGCAGGCGTGGTGCCAGCCCCTCCAGCCGCTCAAGCGGCAGGGTGAGGGCCGCGCCGGCTGAGGCGCGCACCACCTTCGGCTGCCAGGGGTCAGCGCCACCGGCCAGCCACAGCGCTTCCACGCCGGCCGCCAGCGCCGTGCGCATCAAGGTGCCCAGGTTGCCCGGATCCTGCAGTTGCTCCAGGGCCAACACAAACCCCAGCCCGGCGGGGGCGGTGGGGCGTGGCAGGGCCAGGCTCACCACCACCCCATCGGGATGCTGGGTGGTGGCCGCGGCCGCCAGCACCGCCTCATCCACCGGCTGCAGCACCGCCGCCATGGCCGGATGCTGCCGCAGCAGGGTTTGATGGGCTTCGATCCAGGCGGGTGTGGCGAGCAGCTCATTGGCCGCCAGGCCGAGGCTGGCGGCTTCCTCGATCAGGTGGGTGCCCTCCAGCAGCACGCAGCCGTGATCGCGGCGGCCACGGGATTCATGCAAGGCGCGAAAGCGTCCCACCACAGGGTTGCGCCGGCTGGTGATCAACGGCCGCAGAAAGGCCGCTGGCTGGTGTGGCTCGGCGCGCTGGCAGTCGTCGACAGATCGGCTTGGCTCACTTGATCGGATTGGCTCGCCAGTTTGGCGGCTTCGATCGGTAGGCGGTGGTCCACCGAGCTGAAGGGGCTGGACGGACTGGGGAAGTTCAGAAGACCTGATGTTTTCTGACATGCATGGAATCCTTCATCACCAGTTCGGTGGCATGAAGATCAATCCCTTTGACCGCCGCCACCTCGCCGCGAATGCCTTCCTCGCGCAGGTTTTCGACGAGCTTCTGCAGCACGATGTCTTCGACGGTGGTTTCGTCGAAGCTGTCGGGGGTGAGGCGTTCAAGAAAGCGCCCGATTTTCCCTGCCACGACCTCGGAGGAGTTGCTGATCTTGAGGACGATCATGGAAACGGGAGCGAGAAGGAGGAGAACCCTGTTTGGAGGTTCCTACAGAGCTAAGGGGCTGGATGAAAAAAGATGCGGATGGGGAGACTTGAACTCCCACGACATTGCTGCCACTAGTACCTGAAACTAGCGCGTCTACCAATTCCGCCACATCCGCTGGCGTGCCGCCGCAGCGACGGAGCAACCCTAGATCATCGTCTGCGCCGCTGGGCAGCAGGTCGCGCGTCACCCCACGGGGTGCTGCGGAAGACAGTTCTGGGGGCGGACGGCTAGACGGTGCGCCTCTGAATTGTCAAGATGCCGGGACTATCGGTTCTGCAATCAACCATGACCGTGACAGCCGCCGTGGCGCCACAGTTGATGGTCAATCCACGCCTGGAGATCCTCGGCGGGCACCGTCTGTCCGGTGAGCTGCGCGTGAGCGGTGCCAAGAATTCAGCCTTGGTGCTGATGGCCGCCTGCCTGCTGAGTACCCAACCCCTGCGCCTTCGCAATATCCCCCCCCTCACCGACATCGCGGCGATGGGCGAAATCCTGGGCGCGTTCGGCGTGAAGGTGGAACGCGGTGCCGACTGGATCGAGCTCGATGGCGCCCATCTCACCCACTCCACCGCCCCCTACGAACTGGTCAACAGCCTGCGGGCCAGCTTCTTCTGCATCGGTCCGCTGCTGGCTCGCCTCGGTGTGGCCAAGATTCCTCTGCCCGGTGGCTGCCAGATCGGTTCCCGCCCAGTGATCGAGCACGTGCGGGGCCTCAAGGCGCTCGGCGCCCAGGTCACCATTGATCACGGAGTGGTGTCGGCCGTGGTGCCCGGCCGCGGCCACCGGCTCCATGGCGGCCATATCCACCTGGAATGCCCCAGCGTCGGCGCCACCGAAACACTGATGATGGCTGCGGCTCTGGCCGATGGCGAAACGGTGATCCACAACGCCGCCCTTGAGCCTGAGGTAGTGGATCTGGCTGACCTGTTGATCGCCATGGGGGGCAAGGTGCGAGGCGCCGGCACCCCCACGATCACGATCGTTGGCGTCGAGCGGCTGCATGGCGCTGACTACGCCGTGATCCCCGATCGCATCGAGGCCGGCACCTTCCTATTGGCCGCGGCGATCACGCGCTCCGAGCTGCGGGTCGCCCCACTGATCCCCGACCACCTCGGTGCCGTGCTCAGCAAGCTGGAGGAAGCCGGCTGTTCGCTTGAAGCCGACGGCATCGGCATGACCATCCGTGCCGACCGGATTGAGGCTCTCGACCTGCGCACCCAGCCGTTCCCAGGCTTCCCCACCGATCTGCAGGCCCCGTTCATGAGCCTGCTGGCCACGGCCTCGGGCACGAGCATGGTCGTCGAGACGATCTTTGAAAACCGCCTTCAGCACGTGGCTGAACTGCAGCGCATGGGGGCCTCGATCCGCATGCAGGGCAACACGGCATTCGTGGAGGGGGTGGCCCGGCTCAGCGGCGCTCCCGTGCAGGGCACCGATCTGCGCGCCTCCGCGGCCATGGTGCTGGCGGGCCTGGCCGCCGATGGCAGCACCTGCGTGCAGGGCCTGGAGTTCCTCGACCGCGGCTACGCCGATCTGGAAGGGAAGCTCAACAGCGTCGGTGCGGTGATCCGCCGGGTGCATGGCTGAGCGGAGAGCTGGGCGGTTGGCCGCTGTCGGGGCGAAGGGCTGATTCCCGCGTCCCTCTAGAGTCGCCTGATGGGAGCGTGCCGGAATTGGTAGACGGACTCGACTCAAAATCGAGCGCCTTCGGGCATGTGGGTTCGAGTCCCACCGCTCCCATCCCTCCAGCTTCA
Source organism: uncultured Cyanobium sp. (assembly GCA_937919075.1). GTDB lineage: Bacteria > Cyanobacteriota > Cyanobacteriia > PCC-6307 > Cyanobiaceae > MW101C3. The sequence goes on from CALFOF010000257.1 coordinate 6,088, forward strand.
GCCCCATGTCCGTAGAAATCGCCGCTCCGCCCGGGCCCGCCCCCACGCTGGCGCTGGTGCTCGAACCGGTGATGGACACCTACGCCCGCTTCCCGCTGGAGCTGGCGAAGGGCAAGGGGGTGTGGGTTAAGGACAGCGCCGGGCGCCGCTACCTCGACTGCGTCGCCGGCATCGCCACCTGCACCCTTGGCCACAGCGACCGCGTGATGCGCAAGGCGCTGTCCCGGCAACTGGGCCGCCTGCAGCATGTGTCCAACCTCTACCGGATTCCCGAACAGGAGGAGCTGGCCGCCTGGATCACCAGCCGCAGCTGCACTGATCGGGTGTTCTTCTGCAATTCCGGCGCCGAGGCCAACGAGGCGGCCATCAAGCTGGCCCGTAAGCACGGCCATACCGTGCGGGGGATCGAGCGGCCGATCATCCTCACGGCCCAGGCCAGTTTCCATGGCCGCACTCTGGCGGCGGTGAGCGCCACCGGCCAGCCGAAGTACCACCAGGGCTTTGAGCCGATGGTGGAAGGCTTTTGCTTCTTTCCCTACAACGACATCGCCGCGTTCGAAGCGCTGCTGATGGACTGCGAGGCCGCCGGCCCCCGCGCTGCCGCGGTGCTGATCGAGCCGCTGCAGGGCGAAGGGGGTGTGAACCCCGGGGATCCTGCCTTCTTCCGCCGCCTGCGGGAGCTCTGCGACCAGTACGGAATCCTGCTGATCTTCGATGAGGTGCAGATCGGCGTGGGCCGCAGCGGCGCGCTCTGGGGCTACCAGCAGCTCGGCGTGGAGCCCGATGCGATCACCCTCGCCAAGGGTCTCGGCGGTGGCATCCCGATTGGAGCCCTGGCCGTGAAGCGCTCGGTGGATCACTTCCGCCCGGGCGACCACGCCAGCACCTTCGGCGGCAACCCCTTCGCCTGCCGCGCCGCCCTCACGGTGGTCCAGGAACTGGAGCGGCGCGCCCTGGTGCCGCATGTGCAGGCCATGGGCACATTGCTGCAGGAGCTGCTCGGGGATCTGGTGTCCCGTCGTCCCCATCAGCTCGAGGGTGTGCGGGGCTGGGGCCTGCTGCAGGGCCTGGTGCTCAAGGTCGATGGTGAGCTGCTGGCACCGGCGATTGCCCTGCGGGCGATTGAAGCCGGTCTGCTGGTGGTGCCTGCCGGCCCGCGCGTGGTGCGTTTCGTGCCGCCGCTGGTGATCCGGCCCAAGCACCTGCGCCTGGCGGTCAGCCGCCTCGAGCACACCATCGACGCCTTGGCTGGCGCCTGAAGCTGCCGAGCGCCTCGGTCTCCCACCGGCTTCCGCCCATCGACGACTTCGCCGATCTGATTGAACCGTTCAGCCGCCGTGGGGTGGACCTGGGGCTCGTGCGGCTGCAGGCGGCTCTGGCAGAGCTGGGCCACCCCGAGCGCCGCTTCGCCGCCGTGCAGGTGGCTGGCACCAATGGCAAGGGCTCAATCTGCGTACTGCTCCACGCCGCGCTTCAGGCCGCCGGTCACCGCTGCGGGCTCTATACCTCGCCCCATCTGGTGAGCTGGTGCGAGCGCATCCAGCTGGGGGCCGGGCCCATCGCTCCCGACCAGCTGCGGCACCTGCTGAGTGCCTTGCAGCCGCTGGCGCGGCGCCACGATCTCACCCCGTTCGAGCTGGTCACGGCGGCAGCCTTCGTGGCCTTCGCGGAAGCCGGCATGGAGATCGTGGTGCTGGAGGTGGGGCTGGGGGGCCGGCTGGATGCCACCACGGTCCATCCCGATCGCCGCGTGCTGGGATTCGCCAGCATCGGCCTCGACCATGCCGAATTCCTCGGCAACAGCGAGGCGGCGATCGCCGCTGAAAAGGCCGGTGTGCTGCACGGGGCCGCCGCGGCCGTATCTGGGCCCCAGCGGCCCGATGTGACGGCCGTGCTGGAGCAACGGGCGCAGCAGTTGGGTTGCGCGCTCCGCTGGGTGAGCCCGCTGGAGCAGCAGGGGGAGGAGCTGGTGGCGGGCCCGCTGCGCTGGCGCCATGGTCTGCCCGGTGACATGCAGCGCACCAATGCGGCGGTGGCGCTGGAGATGCTCCAGGTGCTGCGCCGCCAGGGCTGGCGCCTCCCCGACGCGGCAATCGGCGCCGGCTTTGCCGCCGCCCGCTGGCCAGGCCGCCGGCAGCGGGCCCGCTGGGGGCAGCTGCCCCTGCTGCTGGACGGGGCCCACAACCTGCCGGCGGCCCAGGAGCTGCGGGCCGAACTCGACCGTGGCGGCGGTGAGCCGGCACCGCCCCGGCTCTGGGTGATGGGCATGCTGGCCAACAAGCAGGGTCAGGAGATGGTGCGCGCCCTGCTGGCCCCCGCGGATCGCTGCTGGCTGGTGCCCGTTCCCGGCCACGCCTGTTGGGGCGCCGCTGAACTGCGCAGCGCCTGCCCCGAGCGGGCCGCTGCCCTGCTGGCCGCCGCCAGCTTGGAGGAGGGGCTGGCGGCGGCGGCCAGAGCCTGGGAGGCTGTGCCTGGGGCGCCGCCGGTGGTGGTGGCGGGCTCGCTCTATCTGTTGGGCAGCCTGCTGGCGGCCGGCACGCTGGACCTGGCCCCCGGGGCAGGGGAGAGTGAGGACGGCACCTCCGGGCTGAAGCGATGACAGTGGCGCATACAGATGCAGTGGTGCAAGCAGAGGCAGTGGAAGTGGCCGCGCTGCCGGGCCGGCGCTCGCGGGGCGGGCGGGCGGGGTTGGCGGCAATGGCGGCCGTGGCGGCAACGGCACGAGTGGTGGCCCCGGCCGTGCTGCTGCTGGGGCTACTGCTGACCCAGCTGCTGGGGGTGGGCCTGGGGCCGCTGCCGGCCTCGGCTCTCGATACCTCCGCCGGGGTGGGGCTGCAGGAGCGCGCCTTGTTTCAAGACCGGGTCGATTACACGCTCACCAACCAGAGCGGCGTGGATTTCAGCGGCCAGCAACTCGCCAACACCTCTTTTGCCGGCGCGGTTGGGCGGGATGCTGATTTCTCAGGCGCCGATCTGCGCGGCTCGATCCTCACCCAGGGCGTGTTTTCGCGCTCCGATTTCCATGGCGCCGATCTCTCCGACGCCCTGATGGACCGCGCCGATTTCAGTGAAACCGATCTGCGCGGCGCCCTGCTGCGCGGGGTGATCGCCGCCGGCAGCAGCTTCAGCGGTGCACAGATCGACAACGCCGACTTCACCGATGCCCTGCTGGACCGCGCCGATCAGCGCGCCCTCTGTCAGCGGGCCAGCGGCACCCATCCGCTCACCGGCATCAGCACCCGGGCCAGCCTGGAGTGCAGCTGAGCGTTGCCGCCAACAGCCGGCTGTCAGCCTGAATGTCGGGGTGGCGATCAGCCGCGGCACGCCCAGCCGCGCAGCTTGCCCGGGTTGAGCAGCCCCGCCGGGTCATAGGCGATCTTGGCCGCCACCTGGTCGGCATCGATCACCCCCAGCCCCCCGTCTTCCACCGTGAGGATGTGGGGGTTGAAGATCAGGGCGCCCAGATCTCTGGCCTGCTCCATCAACGCCTGCAGTGCTGCCCGATCCCGCCAGCGCACCAGGGGAATCGCCGCCAGGCGCTGCTGGCCCTGCTGACGCACACCCTCCAGGTGCCAGAGCAGGTCGTCACCCCAGCGCTGCTTCAAGGCGGCCAGCGCCGGTGCTTCCGGCTGGGGCAGCAGCATCTGCAGGTAGGTCCAGCCCTTGTCGTGGGCGCGCAGATGCAGGGTGGTGTGGTTCCAGGTGAGTTCGCGCAGGGGCAGTCCGCGGCTGTCCCCTTCCGCCGCCTGCCACACCAGCGCTCCGCCGAGTTGATCCAGCAGCGGCATCAGCACCGGCAGGGCCTGGGGGGCGGCCAGCAGCAGCAGCCGATGGCCACGGGCCGCTGGGCAGCCGCCGGGTAAGGGGAGCTGGCGGGCGGCGGGGGCCTCCAGCAGACAGAGCTCCTGCAACACCAGGGCGGTGCAGGGCAGCAGCCTGGCGGCTTCGATGGCCGCATCCCAGCTTGAGAAATCGACCACCAGCTGCTGCCAGGTCTCGGCGGCGGCGGTGGGCACGCTCACCGCCGTGAGGATGCCGTTGGTGCCGTAGGCATGGTTGAGCGGCCGGCTGCCGGAGGCATCGAGCTGCAGCAGCCGTGGCTCTGGCTCCACCGTCACGATTTCCAGGCCCAGCAGGTTGCCGGGATCCCGCAGGAACCCCCAGCGCAGCGAACCGATGCCGCCGGAGCCCCCGGCGATGAAGCCCCCCAGCGTGGCGCTGCGGGAGGTGCTGGGGGTGAGCCGCAGGGCGCGGCCGTGGGCCGCCAGCTGACGGTCGAGGTCGCCCAGCAGGCAGCCCGCCTCGGCGGTGAGCACGCCGCTGGCCGGATCGAACCGCCGCAGCTGCCGCAGGCCGCTGAGATCGAGCACCACGCCACCGGCCAACGGCACGCACTGGCCGTAATTGCCGGTGCCGGCGCCCCGCACCGTGAGCGGCACCTGCTGCTGGGCGCAGGCTGCCGCCACCTGCTGCACATGCCCCAGCGCCGTGGCCTTCACCACCAGCTGGGCATGGTGACCGCTCAGCAGCGGTGTCAGCACTGGCGAATAGGTGAAGAAGTCGTGGGAGAGATTCTCAAGCTCGCTGCCCGGCCCCACCAGCTCCGGTGCGCCACCGCTGCCCGGACCACCGCTGGCGCGGAGCTGCCGGGCCACCGCCTCGATGCGCTCGGCGCTCACGGGAGCGGGCAGGCCGGCGGGAAGTGCCACAGGGAGCAGCTCGACCGGTTCGCTGGCAGGGGAGGGGGTCAAGGGCAACGGGGCGGTGGTTTCACACTCGCAGACGTTCAGGCTGGCAGGTTTTCAGGCAGGCAGGGCTTCGAGCAGTTGCTGCAGTGGGGGCGGCGCCGGGGCCGGCAACCAGCGACCCGCTTGCAGCACCCGCCGCGGCACAGGCCTGGCCAGCAGGTCGCTCCAGCCGGCGGCGCCCAGCAGGAGCAGATCAGCGGGCGCCCCTGGCCGCACCACCCCGTCCCAGGCCAATCCCATCAGGCGGCTGGCGGCGGTGGTGAAGGGCATCAGGCCCTGGCGCTGCCATGGGGCCAGATGGGCGGCCGGCATGGAGAAGCGCAGCAGCTCCAGGGGGTCGAAGTCGCCGCCCGGGTACCAGGGGTCCTGCACGTTGTCTCCCCCCACCGCCACCGTCACCCCGGCGCGCTGCAGCTGGCGGATCGGCGCCAGCGGGCGTTGGGCGGGGGTGTGGCCGTCGCGATGGCCCAGCAGCCAGAGGTTGGTGGTCGGCAGCGCCACCACCGCAAGCCCCGCTTCAGCCATGGCATCCGCCAGGGGCAGCAGGCGGCGGAGCGGCAGCTGGGACATGCTGCAGCTGTGACTGCAGCACACCGGCACACCGATGCGGTGTTCGATCATGAGGCGGGCGGCCAGGGCCACCCCGGCGCCGCCGCCCTCGGCGCTTTCGTCGATGTGAAGATCCACGCCGCAACCCAGGCCGTCGGCCAGGCGCAGCAGGGCCCGTAGGCCTTCGCCATCGGCGCCGTCGGGGGGGAAGGGGGCGCCCAGCACGCCGCCCAACAGCACCCCACCGGCCGCGGCAGCGCCCTTACCCCGGCGGCCCAGCAGCTCGCGCGCCAACTGCTCACCAGCGGCGGTGGCCCAGTGGCGTACGGGCACCAGCGCCACCAGTTGCAGGGGCAGCCGCTCTGCCCATGCCTGCTGCAGATCCAGCAGGGCCTCCCAACTCACCTCGGCGCCGGGACCCAGGCTGTCCACGTGGCTGCGCACAGCCCGCAGTCCGTGGCGCCAGCCCTGCTCGAGGGCCCGTTCACCGCGCGCGCGCACCTGTTCCACGCTGCGTTCGAGGTGTTCGCGCTGGTTGGCGGCCAGGGCCCCCGCCATTGTTCCGGTCCGGTTGGGATGGCGCTCCCAGCTGAAGGCCTTGTCGAGGTGGGCGTGGGGCTCCAGCAGGGGGGTCAGGGCGAGCGGCAGCTGCACCTCGGCTGCGGCGGGATAGGGCTTGATGGTGGTGAAGCGTCCTTCGGCGTACTCCAGTTCGACGGCCACCAGGCCGTCGGCATCGGCGGCCGGCAGGTGGACGGCGCCTGGATCCAGCAGGCAGCGCGGCAGCCGCAGGGGCGGCAGGGGGGTGGCGCTCACGGTCTGGCTCTCACGGTCTGGCGTCGCTGGTGGCGTCACCGGCGTTCTCCTCTTCCCCGTCCTTCGAGGTGGAGAGGATCACGAAGTTCCCGGCGCCGGCAAAGGTGGTGACCCGGTAGCGGGGAATGCGCAGGAACGGCAGCACCTCCTGACCCCCGATCGCTGTCTTGTAAAGGCTGAAGATCCCGAAGTTGTGCCGGGTTGTGCCCTGCCGGGCCAAGGCGCCGAGCACCTGTGACTGGCTGCGAATCAGTTCCGGGCAGTTCTGTACCACCAGCCGTAAGGGCATCGGCAGTCCGTCCTCGCCGCAGACCTCCTCCACAGCCAGTTCCACCAGCTGATCGCCGGCGAAGTTTTCGAAATCGTTCGGCGGCGGGTTTGTGAGCGAGAGGCCCAGGGCGGCGCCGCCGAGGCCAGCCGCTCCGGCCAGCAGCGGCCAGAGGCGCGAGGCGGATGGGGGCGCGGCGGGCAAGGGGCGGCAGGCGAGGCTCCTTGATACATTGGCAAAGACCACGGCGGGCGTAGCCAAGTGGTTAAGGCAGCGGCTTGTGGCGCCGCCATTCGGGGGTTCAAGTCCCCTCGCTCGCCCTCAAAGCCGCCAGCAACCGATCGGCTGCTGCGCGGCTCCTCACCGGATCCCCGCAGGGGAGTCCGGTTTTTTTCTGCGCGTCCACGCAGACGGCCGCCGCATCCGCCTCCCCCAGCAGGGCCGTGTTGAGCGCCACGGCCCGCACCCGCACCGGCGGCCGGCCCTCCGGGCGGCCCAGCGCCGCCAGCTGCTCTATCGCTTCGATCAGCTGGGGCAGGGGGGGGATGGGGATCGTCGGATGCCGCGAGATCGTGCGCTGGCCGGCGCGATGCACCAGCAGCAGGTCGGTGGGCTGGCTGCCGCGCAACAGCGGCAGGGTGGCGGTGGAGCCTGGATGGCAAAGCGAGCCCTGGCCTTCCACCAGCACCAGCGTGGCGGCGCTGCAGGCCGCCGCGGCCGGGTCGCCGCCGCCACCGGTCCGGCAGGCTTCCAGCACCGCCGCTTCCACCGCCCCGGCGGCGTAATCCACTCGCACGGCATCGAGCGGCACACCGCCGCCGCTGATCAGGATGCCTGCCTGGCCGGTGCCCACGAAGCGGGCATCGAGGCCTTGGCGGCGAGCGGCGGCCACCAGCTCCAGGCAGGCGCTCATCTTGCCCACGGCCATGTCGGTGCCCACCGCGAGCAGGCGCTGACCAGGCAAGGCGGCGCAGCGGGCTGCGGCCACCTCCAGTCCCGGCGGCTCCTGGCGCAGGTCCCAGATCCATTGCTGCGGTCCGCACAGGGCGGCCAGTGCGCTGTCGTCTGCCAGGCGGGTGTGCAGGCCACTGGCAACGTGCAGGCCAGCCTGCAGGGCGGCGGCCACGTCGCGGCGCAGCGCCTCGGGCAGCAGACCGCCGGAGGGGGCCAGCCCCACCACGGCCACCTCCGGGCCGTAGGGCAAGGCCTCCGCCAGGCTGGCCACCACAGGAATGGCGCGGGGGATACCGGTGATCTGCTCCAGTGGCCGGCCCGCCTGCGCCGGATCGATTACCGCCACGATCGGTCCGCTGCGGTAGCGCAGCAGCGCCAGGCCCGTCTTGCCGGACAGGTTGTCGAGGCCGTCGTGCTGCAGCAGCACCACCCGGGCCGAGGGGTTCAGCACGGTGGCGGCACCGGAGGGTAAGGACCCTCGGGGGCCCCATCGGCGGCGGCTGTTTCGGCGGTGGGCTGGCCGAGGCCCGGCCGGGTGCTGGGGAACAGGAGATCGCCGTCCCGTTCCGGCCCGCTGAAGGGATCGTCCACCAGGTTGAGGTGGCTGTCCAGATCGGGCCAGCGCACCAGCGGCAGCAGCTGGGCAGCGGCTCCGTTGAGCAGGGAGCTGTCGGAGTAGCAGCCCAGCATCAGATCGAGGCCGAGGCGCCGTGCCGTCTGCGCCATTAGCCAGGCCTCCGACAACCCGCCCGTCTTCAGCAGCTTGATGTTCACCCCATCGACATGGGGCGCCAATCGAAGCAGATCCTGCAGATCCCAGCAGCTCTCGTCGGCCACCAGTGGGATCGGGCAGTGCAGGTCGAGCGCGGCGAAGGCGGCCGCATCGGCCTCTGGATCCTTCAGGGCAGGCAACGGTTGTTCCACCAGCACCACCCCCTGCTGCGCCAGCCAGGGGATCACGCTCTGCGCCGTGGGCAGGTCCCAGCCGCCATTGACATCCACCTGCAGCTCGGCGCCAGGGAAGCCCGTCAGTGCGGCCGCCACCGCCTGCACCAGCGCCCGGTCGTGGTCGGCACCATCGGGGCTGCCGAGCTTGAGCTTGACCCGCCGGGGCCGCGCATCGAGCTGCTCCTGCCAGCTCACCAGCCGCGCGCGCACCTGCTCCACCGTGCCCAGCCCCAGGGTGACGCTGGTGGGGGCGCAGGCCTGGCGATTGAGTCCCCAGAGGCGCCAGAGCGGCTGGCCCAGGCGCCGGCCCCACCAGTCGTGCAGGGCCAGATCAATGGCGCAGTGGGCCGGCGGCGAGAGCCCGGCCAGCAGGGGCTGGAGCGCCTGGCGCTCGCTCGGATCACGGGGGCGGCCAAGGCCATCGGGGCTCTCAAGGCGCGGCAACAGGGCGTCCAGTTCCGCCGCCACCTCGTCGGTGCTGAAGCGTCGATGGCCGGTGTCGAAGCCGCCGGATTCGCCCTGGCCGGTGGTGCCATCGTGTTCGATCTCCACCAGCACACGCTCGACGCCGCGCGAGGTGCCGCGGCTGATCGTGAGCGGCACGGCCTTGGTGAGAGAAAAGCGGCGAAGACGAGCGCGCATGCCCGGTGAGGGGCGCGATCGGTTCCGCCCACTGGCAGTCTCCGCCATGGCCGGTGGTTTGCGCCATCCCCGGGCCCCTGCGGCGTGACCCGCAGCTGCGCCCTGCTCTGTCCTGTCCTGCCCAAGGATTCAAGCCATGGCCGAAACTGGTGCGATGAGCGCGACCACACCCACCAAAGGCAGCTACTGGATCACCACCTTCGGCTGCCAGATGAACAAGGCCGATTCCGAGCGCATGGCCGGAATCCTCGAAGCCATGGGCTATGCAGCGGGCAGCGATGAGCATTCGGCTGATCTGGTGCTTTACAACACCTGCACGATCCGCGACAACGCCGAGCAGAAGGTTTACAGCTATCTCGGCCGTCAGGCCCAGCGCAAACGCACCAATCCCCACCTCACCCTGGTGGTGGCGGGCTGCGTGGCCCAGCAGGAGGGTGCGGCGCTGTTGCGACGGGTTCCCGAGCTCGACCTGGTGATGGGCCCCCAGCACGCCAACCGGCTCGGCACCCTGCTGGAGCAGGTGGCCAGCGGCCAGCAGGTGGTGGCCACCGACGACCATCACATCCTCGAAGACATCACCACCGCTCGCCGCGACAGCACCGTCTGCGGCTGGGTGAACGTGATCTACGGCTGCAACGAACGCTGCACCTACTGCGTGGTGCCTGCGGTGCGGGGCCAGGAGCAGAGCCGCACCCCGCAGGCGATCCGGCAGGAGATCGAGGGACTGGCGGCACAGGGATTCAAGGAAATCACCCTGCTGGGCCAGAACATCGATGCCTACGGCCGCGATCTGCCCGGCATCACCCCGGCGGGCCGCCGCCAGCACACCCTCACCGACCTGCTGCACGCCGTGCACGACGTGGAAGGGATCGAGCGGATCCGCTTTGCCACCAGCCACCCCCGTTACTTCACCGAACGCTTGATCGAGGCCTGTGCCGCGTTGCCCAAGCTGTGCGAGCACTTCCACATCCCCTTCCAGAGCGGCGACGACGACGTGCTCAAGGCGATGGCGCGGGGCTACACGGTGGAGCGCTACCGCCGCATTCTCGAGCGCATCCGTGAGCGCATGCCGGATGCGGCGATCAGCGCCGACGTGATCGTGGCCTTCCCCGGCGAAACCGATGCCCAGTTCCGCCGCACCCTGGCCTTGATCGAAGAGATCGGCTTCGACCAGGTCAACACCGCTGCGTACTCGCCCCGCCCCGGCACCCCCGCCGCCGACTGGCCCGGCCAGTTGAGCGAAGCCGTGAAGGTGGACCGGCTGCAGGAGATCAATGCCCTGGTGGAGACCACTGCCCGGGCGCGCAGCCTGCGGTATCTGGGCCGCACCGAGGAGGTGCTGGTGGAGGCGCGCAACCCCAGGCATCCCGATCAGTGGATGGGCCGCACCCGCACCAACCGGCTCACCTTCTTCCCTGCCACCGCCTGCCCTGCCGCTGAGGCGGCCGGCCCTGCGGCAGCGACAGCACAACAGGGAGCAGAACCGGGGGCACAACCGGGGGCAGGGAGCATCCAGCCGGGCTCGCTGGTGTCGGTCAGGATCGAGTCGGTGCGGGCGTTTTCGCTCTCCGGCCTGCCACGCGTGCCGGCGCTGAGCCGCTGAGCCGGCGGGCCGCGCCTTCCCGGCACTGATACGTTTGGCCTCTCGCTTCCGGCCCTGCGGCCAGTCCGACGCCATGCCTTCAGCCCCGTGCACGATCGGATTGGTGTTCGGAGGGGTCTCCGGAGAGCACGCCGTTTCGATTCGCTCTGCGGTCACGGTGGCCGAAGCCCTGCGCCGCGGCGACAACGCTGGCCGCTATCGCCTGTGCTGCTTCTACATCGACCTGCAGGGCCACTGGTGGCCGCCGGCGGTGGCCGATGCGGTGCTGGCCCAGGGGGTGCCGCCGGCGGCCGATCAGTTGCCCGCCACCCCGGTTCGCGCCGGCTTTCAGGGCCTGCCCGCCGGCGCCGCCGATGTGGAGGTGTGGTTTCCGGTGCTGCATGGCCCCAACGGCGAGGACGGCACCATCCAGGGGTTGTTCAGCCTGATGCAGGTGCCGTTCGTGGGGTCCGGCGTGCTGGGCTCCGCCGTGGGCATGGACAAGCTGGCGATGAAGGCCGCCTTCGCCGCCGCCGGTCTGCCCCAGGTGCCCTATCAGGGCGTGGATGCCGCGGAGCTGGAAGGTCCGGGCGTCCCCTTGAAGCTGCTCGAACGGCTGGAGCACCAGCTCGGCTACCCCTGCTTCATCAAGCCCGCCAACCTCGGCTCTTCCGTGGGCATCAGCAAGGCGATCGATCGCCCCAGCCTGCTGGCCGGGCTGCGGGAAGCGGCCCGCCATGACCACCGCCTGGTGGTGGAACAGGGTGTGAAGGCGAGGGAGTTGGAGTGCGCCGTGCTCGGTAAGCGCCAGTTGCGCGCCTCGGTGGTGGGCGAGATCCGCTTCGATGCTGACTGGTACGACTACACCACCAAGTACAGCGAAGGGCTCAGCCACATCCTGATCCCGGCCCCAGTGGCGGAGCCGGTGAGCCAGCGGGCGCGGGGCATGGCCATTGAGGCTTGTCGCGCGGTGGCGGCCGAGGGGCTCGCCCGGGTGGATTTCTTCTACGACGAGTCCAGCGGTGACCTCTGGCTTAACGAGATCAATACCCTGCCAGGCTTCACTTCGCAGAGCATGTATCCGATGCTCTGGGAGGCCACCGAACTGCCGCTGGAGGGCCTGGTGCACGAGCTGGTTCAGTTGGCGAGAGAATCACGCGGTGATGTGCAGGCAGGAGTTCAGGCGGCATGACGCACGGATTGCTCTGGCTCCCTCTATTACTGGTGTTTGTGCTGCTCACGGCCCTGGGCTGGCTGGAGCGGCGGCGGCAGCGCCTCTTCCGCGACTGGGCGGTGGGGGCCGAGCTGGCCAAGCTCGATGGCTGTGGAGCAGCGCTGCTGCGCGACGGCCAGCTGACCTGGAGCACCTTTGAGGCCGGGCAGCTCAAGCCCCAGGGAGAGTTCCAGATCAGCAAGCTGGAATTGCTAGAGCTGATGGCGCTCGGTTCCGGCGATGCGCCTCTCACCGAAGAAAGCCAGGGCAGCTGCCGGCTCAGGCTGGTGGGCAACGGCGAGCAAAAGGATGTGCCCTTCGCTGATGCCGAGCGGGCGCGCCGCTGGATGCACGACCTGATGGCCCGCTCCCGTTGCGAGCTGTGAGCCAGGCGCCTCTCCCTCCTGGGGTGGAGCGGCGCCGCCAGTTGCGCCTTCAGCGCCGCAATGAACGCTTGCGCAATCTCTGGCGCCTGCTGCTGCTCTCCGCCGGTGCGGCCGGTCTGGGGTACGTGCTGTTGCGCCAGGGGTGGTCGTTGCAGGGGCCGGAGCAGGTGCTGGTGATCGGCAGCAAGCAGGTGAGCCGCGAGGAGGTGATCCGCGCTGCCCAGCTGCGCTTTCCGCTCACCCTGCTGAGCCTGCAGCCCCGGCAGCTCAAAGAGCGGCTGGCGGCGGCTCTGCCGGTGGAGCAGGTGGGCGTGCAGCGCCTGATGCTGCCGCCCCGCCTGCGAGTCGATCTGGTCGATCGCCAGGCGGTGGCGATGGCCGAGCGCCGCACCCCGGGCGGCCTCAACCGGGGCTGTGTGGATCGGCTCGGCAACTGGATGAACTGCGGCCCCCAGCTGACCGGCCAATCCGGCGGTCTGTCCCCGAGCAGCCTGCTGGTGCGGGGCTGGCAGCCGGCCTACCGCGCACCCCTCGCCCAGGTGCTGGCCCAGCGGGAGCGGCTGGGCGAGAACCTCAGCCAGATCCGCTTCGAGCCCACCGGCACCATCGTGCTGCTCACCCGCAATCTCGGCGAGGTGCGCCTTGGGCCTCCCGACGGCCAGCTCACCCGCCGCCTTGAAGTGCTGGAGCATCTGGAGGCGGAGCTTCCCCCCCGGGTAAAGGGCAAGCCTGTGAACACCATCGATCTGAGCGATCCCGACCGCCCCGAACTGGGCCTCACCGTGCGCCCGCCTGCTGCTGCTCCCCGGCGGCCGCTCCCCGGCACCAACTAGCGCCCTCGGGGGCGCCGCCCCGCTTGCTCAGGTTTTGCCTAGCGCCTGATGGGCTGGTTGCAGGAATGGAAGATTCGGGCGAATGTGTGGGATCGGACACCGTTTTCCGTATCTGAAGGACATAATGCTGTCCGAGATGAACGGTTCAGCGCGCTTGATGGAGACTGCACCGGAAGGCCTCCCCCTTGTCGACCACGTTGGCTCCAACGGACACGCCGTGACTTCTTCTCACCCCAGCAGCAACGGCATCGTTCCCAGCCAGACGGCCCGCATCGAAGTGATCGGCGTCGGCGGTGGTGGCAGCAATGCCGTGAACCGGATGATCGCCTCCGATCTGCAGGGGGTGGGCTTCCGCGTGCTCAACACCGACGCCCAGGCCCTGCTGCTCTCCCAGGCCCAGAACCGGCTGCAGCTTGGCCAGAAACTCACCCGCGGCCTCGGTGCTGGTGGCAACCCCGCCATCGGCCAGAAGGCGGCTGAAGAATCCCGCAATGAGCTCCAGGAGGCGATGCAGGGCGCCGATCTGGTGTTCATCGCCGCCGGCATGGGGGGCGGCACCGGCACCGGTGCTGCCCCGATCCTTGCCGAGGTGGCCAAGGAGTGCGGCGCCCTCACCGTGGGGATCGTCACCAAGCCGTTCAGTTTTGAGGGCCGCAAGCGGCTGCGCCAGGCCGAAGAGGGCATCGCCCGCCTGGCGGAGCATGTCGACACCCTGATCGTCATCCCCAACGACCGCCTGCGCGATGCCATCGCCGGCGCTCCCCTCCAGGAAGCCTTCCGCCACGCCGATGACGTCCTGCGCCAGGGCGTCAAGGGCATCAGCGACATCATCACCAAGCCGGGCCTGGTCAACGTTGACTTCGCCGATGTTCGCTCGGTAATGACCCTGGCAGGCACCGCTCTGCTGGGCATTGGCGTGGGCTCTGGGCGCTCCCGCGCAATCGAGGCCGCTCAGGCGGCGATGAGCAGCCCGCTGCTGGAATCGGCCCGCATCGACGGCGCCAAGGGCTGCGTCATCAACGTGAGCGGCGGCAAGGACATGACCCTCGAGGACATGACCACCGCGGCGGAGGTCATCTACGACATGGTCGACCCTGACGCCAACATCATCATCGGTGCCGTCGTCGACGACCGCCTCGAGGGCGAGATCCACGTAACGGTGATCGCCACCGGCTTCGAGAGCGGCGCTCCCTACCGCTCCGAACGGGCCACGCCCTCCTTCGCCACGCCGCCCGCGGCAGAATCCCCCGCCGATCACCGCGGCGCCAAGATTCCTCCCTTCCTGCTCAACCGCCAGTCGAACCTCCGCGAGGAGTGAGGCGGAGCCAACAAGGCGGGCGTCCTTGCGGGGGCCGGGCCTGCGTTCGCTTAAG
>CALFOF010000258.1 GCA_937919075.1 uncultured Cyanobium sp.
TGGTGCTGCAGGACACCTTCCTGTTCAGCGGCAACGTGGCCGACAACCTGCGCCTTGATGCGGCGATCCCCGACGACGAGCTGGAGCGCATCTGCCGCGAGCTCGGCCTCGACGGCTTGCTCCGGCGCCTCCCCGATGGCCTGGCCACCGAACTGCGCGAGCGGGGCGGCAATCTTTCCTCCGGCGAACGGCAGCTGCTGGCGGTGGCAAGGGTGGCGATCCGCGATCCCTCCGTGCTGGTGATGGATGAAGCCACCGCCTTCATGGATCCCTCCACCGAAGCCACCCTGCAGCGCGACCTCGACAAACTGCTGAACGCCCGCACCGCGATCGTGATCGCCCACCGGCTGGCCACGGTGGAGGCCGCCGATCGGATCCTGGTGCTGCGGCGCGGCCGGCTGATCGAGCAGGGCACCCACCGGGAACTGCGCCAGGCCGGTGGGCTCTATGCCCAGCTCGCCGATCTTCAGGAGCGCGGCCTGGCCAGGCTCTGAACCCAGCTCTCGATCACACGGGCGAGCTGGTGGGGGGCCTGGCGCATCGGCAGATGGCCGCAGCCCTGCAACTCAGCCAGCTCGTGACGGTCGGAGTAGCCCGCCAGATGACGCACGTAGCGGGGCTCCATCACCTGATCGCGGCTGCCTGCGATCCAGAGGCTCGGCACCTGCAGACCGGCCACCAGTGCCGGCAGCTGGCGCACAGCGCCGCGGTTGGTGCTGCAGGCCAGCAGGCTGCGGGCTGCCCGCTGCTCGGCGATCAGGGGGCTGCGGATGGCGGCGGTGCCGGGAAGCTCCGCCAGCCAGCTGGGACGCCATTGCAGGAACAGCCGGCCGCCGTTGCGCAGCTGGCTGAAGGCGCGCGGCTGGTACACCCCGCCGCCTGCCGCGATCTGAATCACCCCCACGAGCCGGTCGGCCAGCAGCGGCGCCGCATGCAGCGCCACGCTGCCGCCGAGCGAATGGCCCACCAACACCACGCGCCGCTCTCCCAGGGAGAGGCACTGCTCTGCCACCCAGCGGCCATAGCTGGCCAGGGTGGGGGCCAGCGAACGGGGGCGAGGGGTGCCACCGAAGCCAGGCAGGTCAGGGGTCCAGAGCCGCTGGCGGTCGTCCAGCGCCACGCGCAGCGGGTCCCAAAGACGGCCGGACAGCAGCCAGCCGTGCAGACACACCAGCAGCGGCCGCTCGTCCCCGGCAGCGGCGGGAGGGGGGGCGACGCCCGGGTCAGCCGGAACGGAACGGGGCAATCCAGGGGCGAAGCAAGCCTCCAGCCTGCAACGGAACCCCCCCGATCGGGCAGGATCGTTCCATTGCGTTGTCTCGGCCCTCAGGATTGGACTCCGACCCCCTTCTCTCCAACTTTTACGGCGTCGGATTCCGCCTCTGCCCCACGCCCAATGCGCAGCTGCAGCTGGTGCTGAGCGAAGACCGGGACATCGATCTGGTGGAGCTCGAAAAACTCTGCGATGCGGTGGGCTGGAGCCGCCGGCCGCTGCGGCGGGTGCGCAAGGCGCTGCAGCACAGCCTGCTGCGCGTGGGGCTGTGGCGCCACGATCCGCGCGTGCCGCGGCTGGTGGGCTTCGCCCGCTGTACCGGTGATGGCGTGCTGGAAGCCACCGTGTGGGATGTGGCGGTGCATCCGCTGTATCAAGGGGCAGGCCTGGGACGGCAGCTGATGGCCTACGTGCTCGATCGCCTGCGCACCATGGAGGTGGAGCGGGTGAGCCTGTTCGCCGACCCTGACGTGGTGGGCTTCTACGCGTCGCAGGGCTGGGAACTGGAGCCGCGTCAGCGGCGCTGCGCCTTCTGGTATTCGCCCTGAGCGCCCCCACCGTTCGCGCTTACAGCTGGTAGTAGCGGCGGGCGAGCTCACCGGGCTCGGTGCCGTGGCGCCAGGCGCGCCGCAGCCGCGCGTTATGCCAGGCGGTGCGCCAGACGCCCAGCCGCCGCCAGCGGCGGCCTTCCACCCGCACCTCGCGCTCCAGGCAACGGATCGGTGCCTGCTGGCGCAGGCGCAGCACCAGGTCGAGGTCTTCCATCAGCGGCAAGGGACGCAGGCCACCGGCCTGCTCCAGCAGGCCCCGGGGCAACAGCAGCCCCTGATCGCCATAGGGCGTCAGCGCCCAGCGGCTGCGCAGCTCCACGGCGGCTTCCATCAGCCGCAACGCCAGACCCGACTCCCGCACCCGCAGCCGGAAATACCAGGCAGCCTCGGCCTGCCCCAGCGCCGCGAGCACCGGCTCCCACCAGCGCGGCGGCAGGCGCAGGTCGCCATGCAGCAACAACAACCAAGGGGCTTCGGTGGCCGCCACTCCCGCCACCAGCTGGGCGCCACGGCCCCCACCGGTGTGCTGCAACGCTGCGCCGGCCAGCGTCGCCAGCCGGCCGCTGCCATCGGAACTGCCGCCATCCACCACGAGCAGCTCACCGATCAGCCCCGCCGGGGCCATCGCCAGATCGGCCAACAGCAGGGGCAGATGGGCCGCTTCATTGCGCACGGGAATCACCACGGCGATCACCCCCCGCAGCTGGTCGGCCTTCAGCGCTGCCACGGCGCCAGGTCGCCCGCGCGATCGAGATCGCTGCGCAGCGCCATCAAGGTGGGTTCCAGGCGGCATTGGCTGGCCAACTGCAGGGTCTGTTTCAATACCGCCGAACTGCCCCAGTCGATGCCACAGAACAGCGCCGGTTCAGGCCGGCACAGGCCGATCAGCCAGTAGCCGCCATCGGTGGCGGGGCCCAGCACCAGGGGGCTGTGCTCCAGCTCCGCAAAGGCGGCGGCCAGATCTGCGCCCTCCAGCAACGGCAGGTCGGTGCCGATCAGCAACACCTGGCGGGCCCCAGCGCGAAAGGCGCGTTGGAACTGACGGGCCAGGCGCACGCCCAGGCTGCCCTGCCCCTGGAGAACCACCACCTTGATGCCCGCCGCACGCCCCCAGCGCTCTGCCGCCCGCGCGCCCAGGCCCGCCACGGCCAGCAGCGGACAGCACCCGCAGGCAGCAGCCAGACCCCTGGCCACCCCGAGGGTGTGGGCGGTGAGCCGGCGCTGGATGCGGGCCGCGGACACCGCACCGATGCTGGCCCCCAGCCGCCGCTTGCAACGGCCCGGGGCGGGCCAGCGCGCCATCACCACCAGCACGCGCTGCCCCCTGAGTGAGGGGCCGGGTTCAGCCTCGTTCATCGAGAGCTCTTGAGCTCCGCCGGCCGCATGTTCAGCGTGATGCTCTGAGTGCCACGGCGCACCCTGACCGTCATCTCGCTGCCGACCCGCACCTGATCCACCGCCACCTGCACCTCGGAGGGGTTGCGCACGGCCTTGTTGTCCACCTGCTCGATCAGGTCGCAGGGCTTGAGCCCCGCCTGTTCCGCAGGGCTGCGGGGCAGCACCTCCACCACCACCACCCCCTGGACTTCCGGCAGCTGGCACTCGGAGGAGGTGGCGTTGATCTCACGGGCCAGCTGGGGGGTGAGCGACTGCAGGCGCACGCCGATGTAGGGGTGGGAGGCCCGGCCCTTCTCGAGGATCTGGGCGGCGATCTGGCGGGCCAGGTTCACAGGGATGGCAAAGCTGAGGCCGGCGCCGGGCGCCTGGCGAATGGCGGTGTTCACACCGATCACCTGCCCCCGGTCGTTGATCAGCGGCCCACCGCTGTTGCCGGGATTCACGGCCGCATCGGTCTGGATGTAAGGCACCCGCTGGCCCTCACCGATGGCATTGGTGCGCTGGATGGCGCTGATGATCCCGGCAGTCACGGTGTTGTCGAGCCCCAGCGGGTTACCGATCGCAATCGCCCACTCCCCCGGCCGCACCCGGGCGGAATCCCCCAGGGGCGCCACGGGCAGCCCCTCGGCCACCACCTTCACCACGGCGATGTCGGTGAGCGGATCGCTGCCAAGCACCTTGCCGGTGAAGCTGCGGCTGTCGGGCAGCGTGATCGACACCTCATTGGCCCCCTCCACCACGTGGGCGTTGGTGATGATCACCCCGTCGGAGCGGGTGATGAAGCCTGAGCCCTGCCCCTGCTGCTGCTGAATCGCCGGGCCACGCCCGAACAGACCGCCCAACGGGTTGATCACCCGTTTGACCGTATCGATGCGTACGACGGCCGGACCCACCTTCTCGACCGCATTGACGATGAAACTGTTGCCGGTCTGCAGCGGGCCCGCCGGCGGGGCGTCGCTCACCTTCGGCAGCGCAGGAGTGCGATCGCTCTGCGGGAGCTGCGGGAGCTGTGGCAAGCGTGGCAAGCCGGACAACTCCGGCAGGCTCACCGCGCAACCGCTCATGGCGATCCCCAGCAGTCCGGCTGTGACACCAGCGGTGAGACCAACCGCAGAAAACTGGCGCGGGCGCGGGCAGGGGCGGGGGAGGCTGAGGCGGACAGGGAACATCACAGGCGGGCAAGCCAGGTCAGGATGCGCCTCAGCGGAGGCCGCCCGCCTGGAAGGTCTCTGCCTATATTCGGCCCCCGGACGTTGGGGTGGTGGTGCAGCAGGGTGAGCAGCTGTGGCACCGGGTTCAGGATTCGCTTCAGGCCAATCTGAGCAAGCCCACCTTTGAAACCTGGATCCGTCCAGCCCGCTGCGCCGATTTCCGCAATGGGGTGCTGCATCTGGAGGCGCCGAACAGCTTCGCCTGCGGCTGGCTGCGCAAGAACTACCTGACCACCATTGCCGCCGTCGCCTCCGAGCTGGCCGGCCATGGCGTCGCCGTGGAGGTGTCCACCGCCCAGGCGGCCGCTGAGCCTGGTCCTGATGGGCTGCCAGAGGCCTTGGGCGGCGAGGGAGGGCCGGTGGCAGCAGGTGCCAGGGCCATGGCAGGCGCGGCCTCCGGCGGCCCGGTGCTGGCCACCGCTGCCAGCGGCGAAACGCCGCGGCGACCGGCGCCGGGGCTCAACCCCCGCTACGTGTTCAACCGCTTCGTGGTAGGACCCAACAGCCGCATGGCCCATGCGGCATCGCTGGCGGTGGCGGAAGCGCCGGGGCGTGAATTCAACCCCCTGTTCCTCTGTGGTGGGGTCGGGCTTGGCAAGACCCACCTGATGCAGGCGATCGGCCACTACCGCGTCGAGATCGACCCAGATGCGCGCGTGTTCTATGTGTCCACCGAGTCGTTCACCAACGACCTGATCCAGGCGATCCGCAAGGACGGCATGCAGAAGTTCCGCGACCGCTACCGCGCCGCCGATCTGATCCTGGTAGACGACATCCAGTTCATCGAAGGCAAGGAATACACCCAGGAGGAGTTCTTCCACACCTTCAACGCTCTGCACGAAGCGGGGCGCCAGATCGTGATCGCCAGCGACCGCCCCCCCAGCCAGATCCCCCGCCTGCAGGAACGGCTGATC
>CALFOF010000259.1 GCA_937919075.1 uncultured Cyanobium sp.
GCGGGCTGATGCAACTGGTGCACCCCCAGCTGGAGGATGCGCTCACCGATCTGCTGGTGCACCAGAAGCAGCTGGTGGTGGGCCGCAACTACACGCGCGACTCGCTGATCACCGAACCGCAGGGCAGCGTGGCGATCGCAGCGATGATCCAGCGCTTCAGCGGCGAGGACGGCCGCGAATGGATGCTGCAGCAGGAGCTGCTGCTCGCCCTCGATGGCCTGGCGCGGCTGGAGCCAAAGCTGCTGCGCGGCAGCCTCACCCTGCAGCTGGGCCAACTGCTGCTGCTACTCACCGGAGAGCTGGCCGCCGAGCAGGATCTGACCCCCGACGAAGCCTTCGAAACGCTCTGCAGCCTCCCCCCCCATGCCATCCGCCGCCGCCTGCGGGCCGTGCTCGCCGACGTGGATCACGCCCGCGAGGCGTTGCTGGCCAAAGAGCAGCTCCACCTGCAGGGCCGGGTGCAGTGGGAAGTGCCCGATCCGATGGAGGATCTCCCCCCCGGCGGCACCAGCTGGCTGCAGCACCGCCAGCGGCTGGGGGCCCTGCAGCGGGTCCCGCGCGATTTCTATGCCGGCATCTGGGACCTGCTGCACCATTGCCGCGGCCTGGTGATCGGCGACAAGCTGGAGCGCCGCAACCGGCTGGAAAGCGAACCGCTGCTGTCGGAGAAGACCCGGGGCGAGCGCAACTTCGCTTCGCTGGTGGAGCACCTGCTGATCAAGATCGAGGCACCGGAATACCGGCAGCTCTGTACGGAAACGCTGCTGTCGCTGGTGGCCTTCGTGGGCGCCAACCCCCAGGTGCGCTTCGACGACTACCTGGCACTCGATGTGGTGATTGGCTACGCGGTGCGGGCCGGCTGGGCCCAGACCCATCCCCACCAGCCGATCGAGGCCTACGCGCAGCACAAGGCGTCGGCCTGGGATCTTTTTTACCGCTCCTCTCCTGCCACCTGCCGCCGCTGGCAGATGCTGGCCCTGCGCGATCTGGCGGAGATCCGCCCAGCCCCGGCTCAGATGGGCACGTCGAGTGCCATGCAGAGCGCCGGCTGATCCACCGCCCGCTCGATCAGATTGGCCAGCAACAAAGCGCGCGAGGCCTGCTGGCCATCCACCGCTGGGGTTTCCCGGCCGCGCACGCACTGCAGGAAGTGCTCCAGTTCGGCGTAGAGCGGTTCGATCGAGGTGGTGCTCACCTCCTCGATGAAGCCGTCGTTGCGGTAAAGCAATTCGCCGTGATCTGCCGACACCCACTCGTGGGCGCGGCGGTGGATGTGCAGGCTGCGGTTGAGGAAATCGGTTTCCACCAGGCTGGCGCGGCAGTGGGCGCTGAGGCTGCGGATCTTGCGGTGGGCCATCTTGCTGGCCGTGAGGCTCGCCACCACGCCGTTCTCGAAGCCGAGCGTGGCATTGACGTAGTCGATCGGCCCCTCGGCGCTGCGCCCGCCGGCCGCCGCCAGCCGCACCACCGGCGCCTGGGCGAGTTCCAGCACCAGATCGATGTCGTGAATCATCAGATCGAGCACCACCGACACGTCGTTGGCCCGATCGGCATGGGGGCTGTGGCGGCGGGCTTCGAGCACCACCACCTCCTCATTGGCCACCACCTTGCGCAGTTCGCGGAAGGCGGGGTTGAAGCGCTCGATGTGGCCCACCTGCAGCTGGCGGGCACTGGCTTCGGCGGCCTGGATAAGAGCGCTGGCCTCCTCCTGGGTGGCGGCGATCGGCTTCTCGATAAGCACATGCAGGCCTGCCTGCAGGCAGGCCATGCCGACCCGGTGGTGCAGCAGGGTGGGCACGGCGATGCACACCGCCTCCACTTCGCTCAACAGCGGGCCGTAGTCGGGGAACCAGCGGCAGCCGAACTGCTCGACCGCCAATCGGCCGCGCTGGGCGTCAGGGTCGGCCACCCCGACCAACTCCGCATCGCGCAGGAGGCTCAGCACCCGGGCGTGGTGCCAACCCATGTTGCCGATGCCAATGACCCCGACTTTCACCGGGGTGATGGGATCCGTCGTCATCGCGTCACATGCTCGCGCGTCAACGGCCCAGACCTCATTCCTGAGACGGCATTATCAACGATCACCCTGCGCGGCGGGGCTGCGTTCATCAGCGGGCCGACAGGTGATGTGAACCCGTTCAATGCGGGGGCCGTCCATGGCGGTGATCTCGAAGTGGTGGCCCTTCCAGCGCAGGCTCTCACCGGGGGCCGGGATGTGCTGCAGGCGCTCCAGCAGGAAGCCGGCCAGGGTGTGATGGCCATCGGCTTCCGGCAGGCGCAGACCCAGCTGCCGGTTCAACTCGAAGATTTCCAGCTCGCCGGCCACCAGCCAGCTGTCGTCCTGCAACTGCTGAAGATCATCGCCACCGTCGAGATCGTCGTCCTCGTCGCCGACGATCTCGCCGGTGAGATCGGCCACCGTGACCAGTCCCTCGGTGCCGCCGTGCTCATCCACCACCACCAGCAGCGGCTGGCCGCTGCGGATCAGCGGCAGCAGCTCCGCCAACGAGGCGGTTTCCTGCACGCGGGCTACTGGCGAGATGAAGGGGGCCAAGGGGGTGTCGCCCTGCAGCTGGCCGCGGGCGATCGGTTCGGCGAGGCGGCGCAGGTCGAGCATGCCGCGCACGTCGTCCAGCGACTGGCCGATCACCGGAAAGCGCGCGTGGTGGGTCTGATGGACCGCATCCATCATTTCGGCAAAGCAGGCATCAAGCGGCAGGGTGACCATGCCGGAGCGGGGCACCATCACCTCCCGCACCTGGGTGTCGCGCAACGAGAACACCCCTTCGAGGATGTTGCGCTCATCCGGCATCAGCCCCGTGACGCTGTTGGATTCGATCAGGGTTTCCAGCTCCCCGGCCGAGAGCGCCGGCACCAGCGCATCCCAGTTGCGGGGCAGCCCCAGCAGGCGCAGCAAGGTGACGGTGACCCGCTCGAACAGGGTGAGCAGGGGTGCCATGGTGCGGTTCACCGATTCGAGCACCGGCGCCAGCCGCAGGGCGGAGGCCTCCGGGCGGTGGAGCACCCAGGCCTTCGGGATCAGGCCGCCCAGCAGGGTGGCCAGGCTCACGATCACGGCGAACACCAACAGGTCGATCCAGGGGCGCTGGCCAGTGGGATCGAGGCTCGCCGCCAGGCCGCGCCCTGACCATCCCAGCGCCACCACGGCCAGCGTGGCGCCCAGCTGGGTGGCCAGCAGCGTGCGGCGCAGGCGCTTCTGGAGCCGCTCCACCGCCTTGGCGCCAGGGGTGCCGGCGCTGGCCAGCACCTGCACCCGGCTGGAGCGCAGGCGGATCAGCGCGAATTCAGCCGCGGCGAAAAAGCCCAACAGGCCCACCAGGGCCACCAGCAGGAGACTCAGGCGCAGGACCAGCACGATCGGGGCGTCAACGGCGAAAGAAAGGTTCACTCCACAGTGACGCTCTTGGCCAGGTTGCGGGGCTGATCGACGTCGAGGCCGCGATGGGCCGCGATGTGATAGCTCAGCAACTGCATCGGAATCACGGTAAGCAGGGGCGAGAGCAGTTCGTCCACAGCCGGCACCGGCAGCAGCACATCGAAGAGGCCGGTGTCGGGGCCTTCCGGTGCCACCCCGATCAAGCGGGCATCGCGCGCCTTGGCCTCCTGGGCGTTGGAGAGCACCTTGTCGAACACCACGCCCGGCATCGCGATCGACACCACTGGCACGCGCGCATCGAGCAGGGCGATCGGCCCGTGCTTCATCTCGCCGGCCGGGTAACCCTCGGCGTGGATGTAGCTGATCTCCTTGAGCTTGAGGGCCCCCTCCAGCGCGATCGGATAGTTGATGCCCCGGCCCAGGAAGATCACATCCTGTGTGTCAGCAAAAAGATGGGCAAGCTCGGCGCACTGGCGGTCGTGCGTTTCCACCAGCTGCTGGAGCTGGGCCGGCAGGGCCCGCAGCCCGCTCACCAGGGCCTGCAATTCGACTGGGCTGCGGCTGGAGCGCCGTTCAGCAAACGACAGCGCCAGGCCGTAGAAGGCCAGCAGCTGGCCCATGAAGGTCTTGGTGGCGGCCACCCCCACCTCAATGCCGGCGCCGATGTCGAGCAGGTGGGGAACCAGGCGCCCGAGCGAGCTCTCGGCCCGGTTGGTGATGCCGAGCAGCCGTGGGGCGTAGGTGGGATCGGGGATCAGGTCGCGCCGTTCACGCTCCATCAGCAGCGCCGCGAGGGTGTCGGCGGTTTCGCCCGATTGGGTGACCCCGATCGTGAGCGTGTGGGGCACCAGCGGCGGCGGCGCGTAGCGAAATTCACTGGCGTAGAACACCGAGGTGGGTAACCCGGCCAGCTGCTCCAGCAGGTAGGCGCCCACCAGGGAGGCGTGGCGGCTGGTGCCGCAGGCGAGGATCTGGACCCGCTCCACTTGCTCGAACACCCCCTCTTCCAGCGGTAGCGCCACCAGGGAAGGGCCGGCCGGACCGCCGCTGGGCTCCGGCAGGTGGCGCGCCACCCACAACGCCGCCGTTTCCGGCTGCTCATGGATCTCCTTGAGCATGAAGTGGCGGAAGCTGCGCTTGTCCGCCACGTGCTCGGTGCCGGTGAGCAGGCGCGGCAGGCGCTGCACCCGGGCACCGGCGGCGTCGTAGAGCTCGATGCCGAGGGGCGTCAGCAGGGCCAATTCGCCGTCTTCGAGCGGCAGGATCGTGCGCGTGAAGCCGGCCAGGGCGGGGGTGTCGCTGGCGCAGAGGAACTCCCCTTCGCCAAGGCCGATCAGCAGGGGCGCCTGGCGGCGGGCCACCAGCAGGGCGCCGGGGGTCTGGGCCCACAGCACCGCCAGGGCGTAGGCGCCATGCAACAGCGGCAGCACCTGCTGCAGCGCTTCGAGCAGCAGGGCGCCGCTCGGGGTCGCCCCCGCTGCCAGCCGGCCCGCCAGCTCCCGCGCAATCAGGTGCGGGATCACTTCTGTGTCGGTGTCGGAGCGGAAGTGAACGCCCTCGGCCTGCAGCTCTTCGCGCAGCTGCCGGTGGTTCTCGATGATGCCGTTCTGCACCACCGCCAGCTGGCCGCTGCCATCGAGGTGGGGGTGGGCGTTGCGCTCCTCGGGCTTGCCGTGGGTGGCCCAGCGGGTGTGACCGATGCCGCAGTTGCCGGCGGCACCCTGCCGCTCCAGCCGCTGGGCCAGGTTCACCAGCTTGCCCTCCGCCCGCAGGCAGATGAGCTGGGGCGTGCCGTCTGGCTCAGCTGAGGAGCCAGCCGTGGAGCCGCCGTCCCTGCCGGGCGTGGACACCGTGGCCAGACCGGCGGAGTCGTAGCCGCGATATTCGAGCTGGCGGAGGCCTTCCATCAACAGGGGGGCGGCCTCCCTGGAGCCGATCACCGCAACGATGCCGCACATGGGCGAGGGGTCGGAATTGGGCTGGTTCTACAGGATCGCCGCTGGGTGGCAACGGTGCCAGGTGACACTCAGCGGCAGAGCCGCCGGACACGCAGGCCGAAGGTCCAGGCGGCATGGACGCACAGCACGCAAAGGCCAACATGCAAAAGCCCGGCATGCGCCGGGCTGGAAGCGCTTGCAGAGGGACGAGGCGGACTCAGTAGGCCAGACCCATGCTGCGGCTGGTTTCGTCGCCCAAATAGACGCGGACGCTGAGAAAATCGGTGGGGCAGGCGGTTTCACAACGCTTGCAACCGATGCAGTCTTCGGTGCGGGGGGAGGAAGCGATCTGGCCAGCCTTGCAGCCATCCCAGGGCACCATCTCGAGCACATCGAGGGGGCAGGCCCGGACGCACTGGGTGCAACCGATGCAGGTGTCGTAGATCTTGACGGAGTGGGACATGCCCGACCGGAGGCGAACGGCGTGCGGCCAAGGTACCCAAGGTGACCGAAGCCAAGGCTGGGGCGGGCCGAGGCCGTCATTCTTTTTCATATGCCCCGGGGGCGCGTCCGAGGCGGACCCGTAGGATGCGGCCTCCCACTAAGCGGCCATGTCACAGGAAGCGATCTTCGAGAAAGTGCGTTCGATCGTTGCCGAGCAACTCACCGTGGATGCCGCTGAGGTCAAGCCCGAATCGAACTTCCAGAACGACCTCGGCGCCGACTCTCTCGACACGGTGGAGCTGGTGATGGCCCTGGAAGAAGCCTTCGATATCGAGATTCCCGACGAGTCCGCTGAAGGCATCACCACCGTGGGTGACGCCGTGACTTACATCCTGGACAAGCAGGCCTGAGGGTGTTGATGGTGGAGGGACTCCACCGCGTCGTGGTCACAGGCCTGGGCGCGGTCACACCAATCGGCAACACCGTTTCCGATTACTGGGAAGGCCTGGCCTCGGGCCGCAATGGCGTGGCCGCGATCACCCTGTTCGACGCCTCGCGCCATGCCTGCCGTTTTGCGGCAGAAGTGAAGGATTTTGATCCCGTCGGCATGATCGACCGCAAGGAAGCCAAGCGCTGGGATCGCTTCTGCAAGTTCGGCGTGGTGGCCGCTAAGCAGGCGGTGTTGCACGCCGGTCTCACGATCGACGACACCAACGCCGACCGGGTGGGCGTGGCGATCGGCTCCGGCGTGGGCGGGCTGCTGATGATGGAAACCCAGGCCCATGTGCTGGCCGACCGCGGACCGGATCGGGTCAGCCCGTTCTGTGTGCCGATGATGATCCCCAACATGGCCGCCGGTCTGGCTGCCATCGCCTTGGGGGCCAAGGGGCCCAGCAGCGCCGTGGCCACCGCCTGTGCCGCCGGCTCCAACGCCATCGGCGACGCCTTCCGGCTGATCCAGCTGGGTCTGGCTGATGCCATGGTCTGCGGCGGCGCCGAATCGGCGATCACCCCGCTCGGAGTGGCGGGGTTTGCCAGTGCCAGGGCGCTGTCGTTCCGCAACGACGACCCTGCCACCGCCAGCCGCCCCTTCGATGCCGAGCGCAACGGCTTCGTGATCGGCGAGGGAGCGGGGATCCTGGTGCTCGAAAGCCTTGAGCACGCCACAAAGCGCGGCGCCGAGGTGCTGGCGGAGATCGTCGGCTACGGCCTGACCTGTGACGCCTACCACTACACACTTCCCTCTCCGGGCGGTGTGGGGGCAGCGGAGGCCATGCGGCTGGCCCTGGCCGATGCCCGTCTGGAGCCGGAGGCAGTGGATTACGTGAATGCCCACGGCACCAGCACCCAGGCCAACGACAGCAACGAAACAGCTGCCATCAAGGCGGCTCTCGGTCAGCACGCGCTGCACACACCGATCAGCTCCACCAAATCCATGACCGGCCACCTGCTCGGCGGCAGCGGCGGCATCGAAGCCGTCGCCGTTGTCAAGGCCATGGAGCACGGCCTCATACCACCTACGATCAACTTCCAAAATCCCGATCCAGCTTGTGATCTGGATGTCGTGCCGAACCAGGCGCGGGAACAGAAACTGAACGTCGTGCTCTCGAACTCCTTCGGGTTTGGTGGTCACAACGTCTGCCTCGCATTCCGCAGGAAGCCCTGAACCTTCCGGTTCAGCCGTCCTTCAGGAAGCCCTCACACCACCCCCCTCCTCTTCGCCATGGTCGCTGCTCCTTCAGTGGACACCCTGTCCATCGACACCCTCTGCATCAACAGCATCCGCTTCCTGGCGATCGATGCCGTCAACAAGGCGAATTCCGGTCACCCAGGTCTGCCGATGGGCGCGGCGCCAATGGCCTATGCGCTGTGGGACAGGGTCCTGAAGCACAACCCCAGCAACCCCGGCTGGTATAACCGCGATCGCTTCGTGCTCTCGGCCGGCCACGGCTGCATGCTGCTCTATTCGCTGCTGCATCTCACCGGCTACGACAGCGTGGGGCTGGAGGACATCAAGCAGTTCCGCCAGTGGGGCTCCAAAACTCCCGGCCACCCGGAAACCTTTGAAACCGCCGGCGTCGAAGTCACCACCGGCCCCCTCGGCCAGGGCATCGCCAACGCCGTGGGCCTGGCGATCGCCGAAGCCCACATGGCAGCGCGGTTCAACAAGCCCGGTATCGACCTTGTTGATCACTACACCTACGTGATCATGGGCGACGGCTGCAATCAGGAAGGGGTGGCCAGCGAAGCCGCCTCCCTGGCGGGCCACCTGGGGCTGGGCAAGCTGATCGCCCTCTACGACGACAACCACATCACGATCGACGGCAACACCGCGGTGTCGTTCACCGAAGACGTGATGAAGCGGTACGAGGCCTATGGCTGGCACGTGCTGCATGTGGCCGATGGCAACACCGATGTGGCGGCGATCACCCGCGCGATCGAAGCGGCAAAGGCGGTCACCGACAAGCCCACCTTGATCAAGGTCACCACCACCATCGGCTTCGGCTCCCCCAACAAGGCCAACACCGCCGGTGTGCACGGCGCCGCCCTCGGTGCCGCGGAAGCCGAGCTCACCCGCGAGGCCCTCGGCTGGTCATACGCCCCGTTCGAAGTGCCCCAGCAGGCCTACGACCACTGGCGCCAGGCCCTCAGCCGCGGTGCCGCCGCCGAGGCCCAGTGGAACGCCAACCTGGACAGCTACCGCGCCCAGTACCCCGCCGAAGCGGCTGAATTTGAGCGCCAGCTGCGTGGGGAGCTGCCCGAGGGCTGGGAAGCCAAGCTGCCCACCTTCACTCCTGCAGACAAAGGCCTGGCCACCCGCCAGTACTCCTACAACGTGCTCAACGCCGTGGGGCCCAGCCTGCCCGAGCTGATCGGCGGCTCTGCCGACCTCACCCACTCCAACCTCACCGACATCAAGGGCGAGGCCAGCTTCCAGAAGGGCAGCGAAGCCAAACGCTACCTGCACTTCGGCGTGCGGGAGCATGCCATGGCCTCGATTCTCAACGGCCTGGCTTATCACGGCAGCGGCCTGGTGCCCTACGGCGGCACCTTCCTGGTGTTCGTGGGCTACATGGTGGGTGCCATGCGCCTGTCGGCCCTCAGCGAGCTGGGCGTGATCTACGTGCTCACC
>CALFOF010000260.1 GCA_937919075.1 uncultured Cyanobium sp.
CATTGCGCTCGCACACGTGGGCGCCCAGCCGCCGCCAGATGTGGTGATGGTTGCCTTCAGCGAAGAGGTGGCGATCAAGCTCGCCCATCCACTCTTCACGGAAGGCCCAGGGGTCGTGCTGCAGGTGCTCAATGCCGCCCCGCCGTACCCAGAGTTGATAGGCCTGGCCGGGATCGTGATCCACTTCCGCTTCGAACAGCCAGCGGTGGTGGGGGCACGCCATCGCCACTGACTGGCCGTTCAGGCGCAGTTCCACCCGTTCGGCATCGGGCATCCAGGCCCGCACCACCCAGTGATCATCCAGTGATTGGGGCCCCAGCACCGCAAACGGATGGTCGTGACGGCACTCTTCGAGTTTCTGACCGTCTTGGACCATCCAGTCGAGGCTGGCGGGAGCCATGGGCGCACATGCGGGCGGAGCCGGGAGCTTAGGCCGCCCACCTGCTGTGGCTGCTCAGCGCGGCGGGGTGGTGGGGAAATCGATGCCGATGATGTGGCCCGCGGAATCGAGGATCACGAACAGGTTGTCGGTGAGACGACTGAACTGGGTGGTGACGAGCACCAGTTGTTGATCCCCCCCCTCGCTGGCCAGCAGGCTGCCGCGGATCTGCACGAAGCTGCCGGTGCGCTTCTCCAGGTTCTGCCAGCGGTTGGTGAGTTCCTGCGCGGAAATCTGCTCCTGCAGATCCAGCGACAGCAGGCTGCGCGCGCTCACCACCTCACCGCGGCTCATCGCCCGCACAAAGCTGGTGGCGATCTGGCGGATCGGCGTGTTGGTGCGTTCCCATTCCCAGGCCAGCAAGCGGCCCCGTTCGTCGAACACCAGAGTGATTTTGCGCACGCCGCTGGGGGTGGTGAGCTCGGCGTCCACCGTGCTGTCGTCGATCCCGCTCACCACCTCAAGCACCTTGCTGCCGAGGATCTTTTCCTGGTTCTGCAGCCGCAGATTCACCTTGTCGGCGGTGGTGGCTTGGCGCAGCTCCGGAGCGAGCTGCTCGTAAATCACCTGGCTGTTCCGCTGGCTGAGAGCCTTGAGCAGAGTTTCAGCGGCGCGCTGGGCGGCGGCCGGGGTGAGGGTGGTGGTGGCCCATGCCGCCGGCCCAGAGAGGCCGGCGAACAGGGCGGCAGCCAGCAGGGCAGAACGGAGAGCCATGGAGGTCAGCAGGTTGGGATCAGCAAAGTTTCGCTGATGTCAGTGGCTTGAGGTGCAACTGCGCCTCACGGAGGCTGAACTGCAGCGTGATCACCCGGTGGCCGGGTCCGCTGGGGCCGCTGGGTTGGCGGCCATCGCCGGGATTGACGGCGATCTGCGGCCAGGCCGCCGCCGCCAGTGACAGGCGTAGGCACTCACCGGACCGCAACGTGACCAGCAGCGGCTGGAACTGCAGGCGGCGGCGTTGCAGGCGCAGGGCGTCTTCGCCGAGCCAGCGGCCCACCCCGGTGCAGAGCTGCAGCACCTGGCTGCCCCCGCCGCGCACCACCGAAAGTGCCCCGCAGAGGTCGTGGCCGGGCTGATCGGCGGCCAGGTCCAGCACCAGTTCCGGCCGGCCGCACAGCTGCAGATCCTGCGCCAACGGCGCCGAGGTGAAGCACGCCACGTCGCCGCGCTGGTCGATATCACCGCGCTCCACCAGGCCGGCCTCCAGGGCCAGATGGCCGCCGCGGCCGGGGCAGGGCCGCCAGGGATCGTGCACCAGCCATACCGCGCCGCCGCCCTCCCCGGCCGGTGTCAGCTGCCCCTCGCCTGCATCAACGGCCGCCAGCCCGGCGCTGCGCAGGCCCCACAACAGGGGATGGGAAGCCTCCTCCGGGGCATGGCTCCAGGCGCCGCTGGTGAGATCGCCAAGCGCGCAGGCCGCCGGCAGCTGGGCGGGCTCACGGCCGCGCAGGTGTCGATCGAAGAAGGCCAGCTGCAGCCGGTCGATGCCGCCGTTCCAGTTGAGGTGGGTCCAGGGGCCCACCAGCAGGTTCGCTGAGCCGCCGGCCGCCTGGCTGCGTTCCAGCAGGTCAAGCACGCCGCCGAGGTGCGGGTCGAGCCAGCCGCCGACCAGCAGCATGGGCTGCCGCAGCAAGGCCGCCGGGGGTTGGTGGCAGCGCCAGCCCTGTGGTTGCTGGGGGTCAAGGCGCAGCCAACCGAGCCCCATGCCGCTGGGGTCGTGGCGCTCCAGCAGCGCCATCCCCTCCGCCAGGAAGCGCCCGCTTTCCAGGCTGCGGCGGATGTTTTGCCAGGCGTCGTGGTCGCCGGCGCGGCGCACGGTTTCGGCGGCCAGCTGCAGGGCCCAGCCCAGCCCCTGCGCCCAGCGGTGCGCACCGCCATCGCTGGCCCAGTGCAGCCGCTCGTCGAGGCCGGTCATGGCCGGGACCAGCGCATCGGGTGGTGCCGGATCTGCGCGGCCCAGCAGCTGGGTGAGGCCTTGATAGGAAAAGCCGTAGGTGCCCACCTTGCCATCGCCGCAGGGCAGGCTGCGCGCCCACTCCAGCGCGGTTGCCCCATCACGGGCCTCCTGGGCGAATCCTTCAAACTGCCCCGCCGAGTCGCCTCGACCGCGCACGTCCTGCACCACCACCGCGTAGCCCTGGCCGGCATACCAATGGGGATGGGCGGCGGTGATCGTGGAGGCGATCGCCCGCCCGTAGGGCTGGCGCACCAGCAGCACCGGCCAGCGGCCCGGCTGGCTGGGTTTCCAGAGGCGGCTGGCCAGCTTCACCCCATCGGCGCAGGGCATCCAGATGTCGCTGGACTCCACCGGCAGGGCGTCACGCACCGGAGAGGCGTCAGGCACCGGCGCGGCTCAGCGCACGTCTGGGCAGTAGAGGCCCACCACGTAGGTGGTGAGCACTTCGGCATCCTGGGTGCTGACGTTGCGGCTCTGGGCCACCATCGCCACCGCCTGGGGGGAACTGGAGCGCACGCCCTGGGCATTGAGGGCACGCAGCTGGACGCAGAGGTTCTGGGCCACCTGAGGATTTTGTTTGACCGATTCGAGCAGGGCGGAAGCGGCCCCGGCCGGGGCGACGGCCAACACCGCGCAAGCCGCCAGAAACGCGGTGAGAGCAAGAAATGGACGGCTGGGGTCTCCCCAGCGGCGGAGGTGAATCAATACGGGACCATGGGGGGAGTAATCCCATTCCAGTCAGCCGGAGGGTCTGGCAGGGGCGCGGCGGGTCAGTTTGGGGAGCGACTGGACGCCTTGCGGGCCCGAAGGATCCAGCCGCGCACGGTGTCACGGTCGATTCTGGCCAGAGCGCCCGGCCGCAGGGCCCGCTCCAGCCGGGTGAGCTGTACCTGCAACCGCTCCGGTGAGCATTCCGCCAGGGCGGTGGCGGTGGCGATGCCGGCATGTAGCAACAGGGCCGCATCACCGGCCTCAAGGGCCAACGCCTCCATCAGCCGCGCCTGGCCGCGCAGCCGGGTCAGCCGCTGTTCAGAGGCCCCCTGCCGCGCCAGTTGGCGCAGAGCGCCGTCCTGGAGCCGGGCCAGGCTGCCCCACTCCTTCACACCAGCGGCCTGAAGTTGCTCCTGCTCCAGATGAAAGTGCTGGGGCAGGGGGTACATGGGGGTGGAGGTGTTCAGGGCTTGATCACCACCACGGTTCCATCGCGGCCGCGGGTGGCTTCCGCCAGCACCACCGGCCGGCTGACGCCCGGTGCCACCGTTTCCACACGCCGCAGGCGCACATGCACGCTGCCGTCGGTGGTCATACGGCCACTGCCGCGCAGGTTGCGGGCCACCTGCTCCACGGTGGGCCCATACACGGCCGGGCTCAGGTCGGCGCCGGCGGTAGCCACCACCAGGTTGGTGCCGTTGTCGAACACGATCGGGGCATTCACCGCCCCTTCCACTGGCTCGCGGGGGTTGTAGCTGATCGCGAAGGCCCAGCAGGAGAGTGAGAGCAGCACGGTGAAGCTGGTGACCCCCACCAGCCGGAAGCGGATGCCCCAGCTGGAGACGAACCCCGCCAGGGTCGCCACGGCCAGCACCGCGCTCGCCCCCGCGAGCCACTGCCCGGCTTTGAGCAGGATCGGATCGGCGGGCATGGGGGCTGGGCGGCAGGGGATTCAACTTATATATTGCGGCCACCTCAGGCGGTGACAGCAGCGAGCCGATGGGGGACGACGCTGAGCGCAAAGCAGGGACCGCGGCAGGGCCAGTGGTGGTGGCCACGCTGCTGGGCGCAGGCCTGGTGGCCACGGGCTGGTTCAGCGCTGATCATCTCGGCCGCAGCCTCTACGACCGTTCCCGCCCATGGCTGGAACGGCAGCTGAGCCTGGCGCTTGGCCATCCCCTTGAACTCGGCCCCTATCTCGGCTTGCGCCCTTGGGGCGTGGCGATCGGCGCCAGCCGCTTCCGACCCGGCCCGAACGACAGCTCCAGCCTCAAGGTGCGTTCCTTCACGGTGGGGCTCGATCCGCTGGCCAGCCTGCAGGCCTGGACCCCGACCCTGCAGCTCACCGTCAAGGGCGCCCAGCTGGATCTGGTGCGCAATGCCGCCGGCGAGTACTGGGTGTTCGGCGGCACCGTCGCCGGCCAGGAGCCGCCGCGGCTGAACCTGAAGGTGCGCCTGGCCGATTCCATGCCGGTCACGATTTCTCCGGAGGGGCTCAACCTGCGCCTGCGGGGTTCGGTGGCGGTGAACCTGCAGGAGCGCCTGGTGAACTGGCGCCTCACGGCATGGCAACGGCCGCCCCGCAGCACCGAGCCGGAAGTCTCCGCTGGGCGGCCAGCGGCCAGCGGTGCTCCTGCGGGCCGCATCCGCGCCAACGGCCGCTTCCAATGGGAGCGCCGCGAGCTTGAGCTGGCGCTGCGGCTGCGACAGGTGCAGCTCGAGCCCCTGGCCGGTCTGTTGCCGGCTGGCAGTGGCTTGGCGCGGCCAGGCGTGGCCGGAGGACGCCGGCTCAGCGGCCGCGCTGATGGCCGGCTGTCGTTGTCA
>CALFOF010000261.1 GCA_937919075.1 uncultured Cyanobium sp.
ACGACAGCACCCGCATCCTGCGGAATGATCTGCTGCTGCCGTCTGTGATTCGGCTGCGCCAGTTCGTGCGGGTGCCTTTCAAGGCGCTGCCCTTGACCCGCCGCAATGTGTTTCAGCGTGATGGCCATTCCTGCCAGTACTGCGGCTATCAGGGCGATCAGCTGTCGATCGATCATGTGATCCCCCGCAGCCGGGGCGGTGGCGATAGCTGGGAAAACGTGACCACAGCCTGCCTGCGCTGCAATGTCCGCAAGGGAAACCGCACGCCCCGCGAGGCCTCCATGCCGCTCGCGCGGGTGCCGCGGCGGCCCGTGAGCACCCTCTACTTTGAGGCCACCCGCCAGATCCGCTCTGGCCGCCGCGAGTGGGCCAAGTATGTGATCGGGGCCTGAAGCCTGCGCCAGCCGATGGGCGGCCAGCTGCCGGGCGCTCAGCTGATTGGCCCATCCCCAATCGCCCGTTTACGCCCCGGCTTCGGCCGCCAGCTGCTCCAGTTGTCGGCGTTGATCGGCGGCGATGCAAGCGGCGATCACATCATTGAGCTGGCCTTGCAGCACCGCCTCGAGCGTGAAGTTGCGGCCCAGCCGGTGATCGGTCACCCGGTTGTCTTTCACGTTGTAGGTGCGGATCTTTTCGCTGCGGTCACCGCTGCCAACCTGGGCGCGCCGCTGCGAACTCTCGGCGGCGGCCGCAGCCGCCAGTTCCCGTTCCAGCAGCTTCGCCCGCAGGATCGCCAGGGCCCGCTCCTTGTTCTGAAGCTGGGAGCGCTCCTGGGTGCAGAACACGCGGATGCCGGTGGGTTTGTGCAGCAGATCGACGGCGGTCTCCACCTTGTTGACGTTCTGTCCGCCGGCACCGCCCGAACGCGCTGTGCTGATCTCCAGATCGCCGGGGTCGAGCTGCACTTCCACCGGATCCGCCTCGGGCATGACGGCCACGGTGGCGGTGGAGGTGTGCACCCGCCCCTGCGACTCGGTGGCGGGAACCCGCTGCACCCGATGCACGCCGGCTTCGTATTTCAGCTGGCTGTAGACCCCGTCGCCACGAATCGAGAGGATCACCTCCTTGTAGCCGCCAAGATCGGCTTCAGACGCACTGACGGGCCGCACGTCCCAGCCGAGCGCCTGGGCGTGGCGTTCGTACATGCGGGCCAGGTCCCCGGCCCAGAGAGAGGCTTCATCGCCGCCGGCACCGGCGCGGATCTCCAGCATCACGCTGCGCTCATCGCGGGGATCGCTCGGCAGCAAGGCGAGGGTGAGGCGTTCTTCGATGGCGCCGATCCGGACGGTCAGGCTCGCCAGCTCTTCCTGGGCCATCAACTCCAGTTCAGTGTCGCCGCGGCTCTCCTTGAGCAGTTGGCGGGTCTGGGTCCATTCCTGCCGCAGCTCGTTCCAGCGCGCATAATCGATCACCAGCGGTTCGAGCCGCGCCCGCTCGCGGGCCAGGTGCTGCAGCTGGGAGGGATCGGCGGCCACCGCCGGATCGGCGAGCTGGCGCTCCAGCGTGCTGAAGGTCAGTCGGACGGCTTCCAGACGTTCGGCGAGGAAGGCAGGGTCCATGGCAGCGGTGACGCGCTCAGCAAAAAGCCGGATGCCCTGGAGCATCCGGCCGTGGGGATGAAATCAGCTGGTGCCAGGCAGTAACGCCAAGCCACCAGTGAGTGGCTCAAGCGTCCGCGGCAGCGGTTTCGCCTGTCTCCTCGGCGGCCGGTGCTGTGGACGTCTTGGTGCTGTCGGTGCTGGCCATGCCGTACTTGCGCATGAAGCGATCGACGCGGCCTTCGGTGTCGAGGATTTTCTGAGTGCCTGTGTAGAAGGGGTGGTTGCCGCTCCACACATCGACGTTGAGCTCGGGGTGAGTGGAGCCGGTGGTCATCACCACCTCTCCGTTGCAGATCACCTTGGCATCGGGGTACCAGGTGGGATGGATGTCGCTCTTGGGCATGACGTGGATCAGCGCTTGGAGAACTGGGGAGCCTTGCGGGCTTTCTTGAGGCCGTACTTGCGACGCTCCTTGGCCCGGGGATCGCGGCTCAGGTGCCCTTCGGTTTTGAGGGGCTTGCGGTTATCAGGGGAAAGATCACACAGCGCGCGGGCAGCACCCTGCTTGATCGCATCGGCCTGGCCGGTGAGGCCGCCGCCTTTGACGTTGACCAACAGGTCGTAGTCAGTGGATAGCCCGAGGGTGTCGAGAGGCGCTTTGACCGCAGCCAGGTAACTGGGGTTGTAGTTGAGATAGTTGTCGCCGGGGCGGCCGTTGATCGTGATGGCGCCGGTGCCGGGCACCACGCGCACACGGGCAACGGCTGTCTTGCGGCGGCCCGTGCCCCAGTAGACGACGCGATTTGTGGAGGTGCTCATCGGGTGGAGGCGGAAGGATCGAGGGCCAGGGGCTGGGGCTGCTGAGCGGTATGCGGATGTTCGGCACCCTTGTAGACCTTCAGCTTGCGGAACATCTGCCGGCCGAGGGCGTTGTGGGGCAGCATGCCCTTGATCGCCTTCTCGACGATGCGCTCGGGCAGGCGGGCCTGCAGAGCGGCAAAGGTTTCGGTTTTCATCCCACCAGGGCGGCCGGAATGGCGCCGGTAGATCTTCTGCTCAGCCTTGTTGCCGCTCACACGCACCTTGTCGGCGTTGACGATCACGACGAAATCGCCGGTATCAAGGTGAGGCGTGAAGGACGGGC
>CALFOF010000262.1 GCA_937919075.1 uncultured Cyanobium sp.
CGGGCAACCGCGTCTCTGGTCTTCTACAGCGCTGTTGCCGCAGTGGTGATCGGTGTGCTGATGGTGATTTCGGTGAAATCAGTGCCCGCCACAGTGGCGATCATGCTCAACCTGCCCCTGGCCCTGATCGGAGGTGTGGTGGCGGTGTTGCTCACGGGAGGAGTGCTATCGATCGCCTCGTTGATCGGCTTCATCACGCTGTTTGGCATCGCCGTGCGCAATGGGTTGTTGCTGGTGGACAACTACAACCGCCGCCACGGCGCAGGGCAACCCCTGGGCGAGGTGATCCGTGAGGGAAGCCTGGAGCGCCTCAACGCCATCCTGATGACAGCCCTCTCCTCGGCACTCGGAGCCTTGCCTCTTGCACTCGCTTTCGGGGCCGGGAATGAAATCCTGCAACCGTTGGCTGTGGTGGTGCTCGGTGGATTGATCACCTCCACGGCCCTGACCCTGCTGGTGCTCCCGGCGCTCTATGCACGCTTTGGCCATTGGCTGCTGCCCGCCCGCGACGGTTCGGCGTCGTCTCTTGCCTCTCTCCCGTCATGAACCTGAGCCTTAACCACCTCACGCATCACCTGCGCCAACCCGGCGTGCTTCTTCCTCTGGCGATCTCCGCATCTCTGCTGGTTGGAATCGGTGTGGGTCGCCAGAGCAGCCGGCCGGTCTCTGCGCCATCGGTTGCGGCGATGGACCGTGCGGATGCCAATGGCAGCGTGGCTCTCAGCGAAGACCAGCTTCGGCGATTGGGATTGACCACTGTTCGCCCCGAACTGAGCTCGGGCACGGAACGTCCGATCACTGGTTTTGTTGAAGCAGCAACATCGTCGCGCTCAAGCGTGGGGATGCCTGTGGCGGGACGTGTTTTACGTCTGATGGTGTCACCGGGCACCCGTGTTCGTGCTGGCGAACCGATCGCAGAAGTCCAAAGCGCTGATGCGGCTGCTGTACGCGCCGATGCCGATGCAGCGCAGGCCACGGCGCACTCGCTCGCATACCTGTACCGCCTTGCCGAACCCATGGCACGGCAAGGTGCACTCTCGACCCAGGAGCTGGAAAGCCGCCGCATCGCCAGCGTTACAGCCGCGACGACAGCCAGGGCAGCCGCTGCCAAGGCTTCAGCGCTAGGGAAGCCTGATGATTCAGGGCGTCTGTTGATTCGCAGTCCAATTGCCGGTCAGGTCACTGCTGTGAGCACCTCACCCGGTGCCGTCCTGTCTGTGGGGGAAGACGTGGCCCAGATCAGTGATGTCACAGGGGGTGAGCTTCGCTTCCTCGTGTCACCGGGACTCGCCACGAACATCAGGACCGGACAGCTGCTGCGCGTTCGAGCGGGAGCTCAGACGCTGCAGGCACGGGTGATCGCTGTGGCACCTGATGCGCAAACCGCCGGGCGCGTGATGCTGCTCCGCGCGCAACCTATTGATGCTCAACTCCCACCGATCGGAACAGCTATCACGGCCTTTGTGCAGATCCCATCCTCCGAGCAACGGTTCATTGTTCCGCAGGATTCCATTGCCCTGATCAATGGATCACCGGTGGTCTTTCGCTATCAACGGGGGGCTGTGGAACAGGTTGCTGTGGTGGTGGCCCAGCAAACGGCGGGGCAAGCGGAAATCCTTCAGGGTGTTCGTCAAGGTGATGTGCTCCTGAGAGGCAACACGCAGATGTTGCGCAACGCACTGGATGCTTCCAAGGACAGCAGCCAGAACTGAGTGAAGTTCAGCAACCCGATCAAACCGATGGCATCCTTGAGATGCGGTCAACTCTCTGGCTTCGCTGCGGCCGTGCTGTTCGGATGCAGCGCCCCACTGATCAGTACGTTCACGGCCAGCGGTTCGTCCCTGAGCATTGCCGGGTTGCTCTACGCAGGGGCGACTCTGGCTCTGGCGATTGTTCGGCTGATGAAAGGCCGAACCCAGGATGAAAGCCCCCTCCAACGGCGTGATGCGCCTGCCTTGGCTGGGTTGATCCTTCTGGGCGGGATCGTCGGGCCCGTTGCCCTGGTTCACGGCCTGGCGCGGTTACCAGCCGCATCGAGTTCACTGTTGCTCAACCTTGAGACCGTCTTCACCCTGGCCATCGCTGTTCTGGTGGGGCGTGAACATCTCGGCAAACGCGGCGCTGCGGCAGCAGCGCTCACCATCGCTGGGGCCATCGTTCTTTCGGATGGATCACTCGGCGGTGTCAATGCCACCGGAGCTGCCCTGATCGCTCTGGCGACCCTGGCCTGGGGGATCGACAACAACCTCAGCCAACGCCTGAGTCTGCGCGATCCGATTCAGATTGCCACCGTCAAGGCACTGGGTGCATCGCTGCCCATGCTCGTTCTTGCCTGGGTCCTGGGGCATCCCTTTCCACCTGCCACCGTCTGCGCGGCCTTGCTGCTTGTCGGTGCACTGGGCTACGGCCTTTCGATCTGGCTGGATCTCCTGGCGTTGCGGGATCTGGGTGCAGCGCGGGAAGCCGTGATCTTTTCCACAGCGCCTTTTGTGGGCGCCTTGTTTGCGCTTGTGGTGCTGCGTGATTCCTTCACGCTGAACCTGAGTGTTGCCGCCGGATTGATGGGGTCAGGCGTCGTTCTATTGCTGAGGGAAGAACACAG
>CALFOF010000263.1 GCA_937919075.1 uncultured Cyanobium sp.
GGGCGCTGGCGGCAG
Source organism: uncultured Cyanobium sp. (assembly GCA_937919075.1). Taxonomy (GTDB): domain Bacteria; phylum Cyanobacteriota; class Cyanobacteriia; order PCC-6307; family Cyanobiaceae; genus MW101C3. Next base: position 16 of record CALFOF010000263.1, read on the forward strand.
CAGTTGCGCGTGGGGCGGCCGGTGCCGCCGCGCAACACCCTGCGAACCTCTCCTCGCACCAAGGCCTGAAGCTCAGGCCTGCACCACCGGGATGTCGCTGAGGCGGGTGGTGGCGGCACGCGAGAGCTGCTGCCGCTTCATCGCCCAGGCCGGCCGGAGGCCGCAGGCGGCCCACTGCACGGTGCCGCGGCCGTAGCGGCGGTTAAGGCCATCGATCGTGGCCAGCAGCGCTTCGCGGCGCTGCTGCTGCTCCGGCGGCAGCGGCGTGAGCAGGTGGTGCTGCAACTGCTGCAGGGGCTGCAGGTTCTGCAGCAGCACACCGGCCTTCTGCAGGGGTTTGTGGGGGCGGAACAGGCGTTCGGCCAGGGGCAGGGCGGCGGCCAGCAGCACGGCTGTGTCGTTGCTGGCCAGCGGCAAGGTCGCGGTGGCGGCATTGGCGTAGAAGCTGGTGCCGTTGAAGGGGCTGCTGCGCACGAACACGGTGATGGTGTCGGTGCGTTGGCCCTGGCGGCGCAGCTTCTCGGCGGCGCGGCTGAGGTAGGTGGCGATCGCCTCCCGCAGCTGGGGCAACTCCCGCACCGGTTCGCTGAAGCTGCGGCTCACGCAGGTTTCCCGCTTGGCGGGCGGCACCGCCACCAGCGGCAGGCAGCTGTGGCCCCGCAACTCCTGCTGCAGCCGCAGCCCCACCACGCCCGCCTTGGCCCGCAGCTCACCGCTGGCCATGTCGCGCAGCTGCAGCGCATTGGCCACACCGCGCAGCCGGCACCAGCGCGAGAGCTTGCGGCCGATGCCCCAGACGTCTTCGATCGCGACGGCCGCCAGCCAGGGATCGGGGTCGGCGACCGCCCCCAGATCGAACACACCACCGTGGGCGCGGTTCTGCTTGGCCAGCTTGTTGGCCACCTTGGCGAGCAGCTTGGAAGGGCCGATGCCCACCGCCACCGGCAGCCCCAGATGCCGCCGCACCTGGGCCCGCAGCGCCTGGCCCCAGGCGGTGAGATCAGCGCCGGTGTCTGCCGCGCCAGCTCCGGTGCCGGCAGGACGGCGCAGGCGGCCGAACGCTTCGTCGATCGAATAGATCTCCAGCTCCTCCACCCAGGGCTCAAGCGTGAGCATCAGGCGCTGGCTCATGTCGGCATAGAGGGCGTAGTTGGAACTGCGCACCACCACGCCGAGCCGTTCCAGCTCGCGGCGCACCTGGAAATAGGGGGTGCCCATGGCGATCCCCAGGGCGCGGGCTTCGGCGCTGCGGGCCACGATGCAGCCATCGTTGTTGGAGAGCACCACCAGCGGCCGGCCGATCAACGAAGGATCGAGCGCCGCCTCGCAGGAGGCGTAGAAGTTGTTGCCGTCGATCAGCGCGGTGGCCCAGGCCATGGAGGTTGGGGTGGAGGAGGCTCAGAGCGGGTGGATCACGTGGATGGCCACGCCCCAGAGGAGCGTGTCGTCGCCCTCGCCCAGGGCCAGCGGCGGGTAGCCGGGATGGGCCGCCTCCAGCCGCAGGCGACCGCGGTGCAGCACCAGGCGCTTGAGCGTGAAGGCCCCCTCCAGCACCGCCACCACAATGCGGCCGGGGCGCGGCTCCACGCTGCGATCGACGATCAGCAGATCACCGTGATGGATGCCGGCCTCCACCATCGAATCGCCGCTCACGCGCAGGAAGAAGGTGCTGCTGGGGCGGGCGATCAGCTGCTCGTTGAGGTCGATGCCGGTTTCGATGTAGTCGTCGGCGGGGCTGGGGAAACCGGCGGCCACACTCTCGCCAGCCAGGGGCAGCAGCAGGCCGATGCGGCACTGGCGCAGGGGCCGGGGGAACGGCTGGGGCTCGGGCGGTGACTGGGCGGGCATGGGCCCCGGGGCAGGCTCTGCAGATTAGTACAGATGTACCAAAATCAGCAACGCCGGCAGCGCGGAAATAGCCTGCGGCAACGCTGCCAGCGGGCCATGCACGCGGCAACAACCCGGCCGTGGGGCCGCAGCCTGAGGCGCGGGGCGCTCGCTGCCGTGATGGTGCTCAGCTGCACCGGCGCCTGGGCCGCGGAGCTGGCCGGGCCGGGGGTGATCTGGCGGCTGCGCCAGGGGGCGGGCTGGGTGTACGTGGCCGGATCGATGCACGGCCTTCCCGCCACGCGCAGCAGCCTGCCGGCCACCTACACGCGCGCTTACGCCGCCGCCGCGCGACTGGTGATGGAAATCGATCTGAAGGCCACGAGTCCGGTGGTGCTGGCTGAGGAGCTGCTGCGCCGCGGCCTGCAGGACGGCGGCGGCACGCTCAGCGCCGACCTGGGACCGCAGCGCTGGCAGCAGCTGCAGCCGCTGCTGAAGGGCGCCGGCCTGACGCCGGAACTGGCCGAGCCGCTGAAACCATGGGCGGTGGCGCTGATGCTGGCCTCCGGCCAGCTGCTGCGCAGCGGCTATGGCGGCGAGAACGGCGTGGAGGCCCAGCTGCAGGCACGGGCAGAGGCCGATCGCAAACCGGTGACGGGGCTGGAAACGGCCAGCTTTCAG
>CALFOF010000264.1 GCA_937919075.1 uncultured Cyanobium sp.
CCTGGATGAAGGGATCGAGATCGCCATCCATCACCCCCTGCACATCGGTGGTTTCCACGGCGGTGCGCAGATCTTTCACCATCTGATAGGGGTGAAACACGTAGTTGCGGATCTGGTTGCCCCAGGCCGCCTCCACAATGTCGCCGCGGATGTCGGCGATCTCTGAGGCGCGCTGCTCCTGGGCGATCACCAGCAGCTTGGCCATCAGCAGCGCCATCGCCTTCTCCTTGTTCTGGAGCTGGGAGCGCTCCTGGGTGCAGCGCACCGCCAGGCCGGTGGGCACATGCAGGATGCGCACCGCCGTTTCCACCTTGTTCACGTTCTGGCCGCCGGCGCCGCCCGAGCGGGAGGTGGTGATCTCCAGATCCTTGTCAGGGATGTCGAGCTTCACGTCTTCGTCCAGCTTCGGCATCACCTCCACCCCCGCGAAGCTCGTCTGGCGCTTGTCGTTGGCGTTGAACGGCGAGATCCGCACCAGCCGGTGGGTGCCCTTCTCGTTGCGCAGGTAGCCGTAGGCGTAGCGGCCCTCGATTTCGATCGTGCAGCTCTTGATGCCCGCTTCCTCCCCCTCGCTGAGCTCGTCCACACTCACCTTCATGCCGTGGTCTTCGGCCCAGCGGGTGTACATGCGCATCAGCATCAGCGCCCAGTCCTGGGCGTCGGTGCCGCCGGCGCCGGCATTGATTGAGATCACGGCGCCTTCCTTGTCGTAGACGCCGCTCAGCAGCCGCTCCAGCTCCCAGCGGTCGAGGGCGCCCTTGAGCTGCTGCAGGCCGCCGTTGGCCTCGCCCAGCAGCTCCTCGTCAGGTTCCAGGTCGTAGAGCTCCAGCGTGGCGCGGCCGTCGTCGATCGCCGCCTGCCACTGCTGCAATTGCTGCAGCTGCGCCTTCACATCATCGAGCAGGCGCATCTGTTTCCTGGCCTGCTGCTGGTCGTCCCAGAAGCCGGGCTGGGAGGCCAGCTGCTCAAGGTCCTGCTGGCGGGCGTTCAGAGCCGGTACGTCAAAGACAGTCCTGGGCATGGCCCAGGCGGTCAGTGAGTTCGGAGAGATCGCGCTTGAAATCGGTGAGATCGAGCACCGGCGGGCCTGGGACGTGGTGGATTCGACCGTATCAGCCGCGCCTGCTTGCTGCGCCCGCCGCGGCGCCCTGCCCCCACCGGCACTGTGCCATGAGCCTTGCGCACTGCCGCGCTGGAACCCCCTGACCGGGGCCGCTCCTAGGATCGGGCCAAAGCACCGGTCCAGCCTGATGGCGGCATCTTCCGCTCCCTCCTCCGCCGGCCCCAGCGTGGAGATCTACACCTGGCGGTTCTGCCCGTTCTGCATGCGCGCCAAGGCGCTGCTGGAGCGCAAAGGGGTGGCGTACACCGAATACGCCATCGACGGCGATGATGCGGCCCGCGCCGCCATGGCCGACCGCGCCGGTGGCCGCACCAGCTTGCCCCAGATCTTCATCGCCGATCAGGGCATCGGCGGCTGCGACGAGCTCCACGGCCTCGAACGCACCGGCCGCCTCGATCCCCTGCTGCAGGGAGCCTGAGGGGTGGGGGCCACAGCACGCACCCCTCAGGCCGCTTCCCAGCTCTTCGTCGTCGACCCCATCGAGCGGCTGCGGCCGGCCAAGGATTCCAGCGTCGCCCTGATGCAGGCCGCCCAGCGGGCCGGCCAGCAGGTGTGGGTCTGCACCATCGCCGAGCTGGCTGTGGAAGGTGAGCGGGCCGCCGCCGCCAGCCCCGGTTGCACTCCATTGGTGCGCGCCCGCCCTGTCACCCTTGCCCCCATGCACCTCGAGGGCGAGGGCTGGCAGGTGCCCGCTCCCTGGTTCAGCGCCGGGGAACCGCTCTGGTTGCCGCTCCGCCACTTCCCAGTGGTGTGGATGCGCAAGGATCCCCCCGTCGATGAAGCCTTCCTCTACGCCACCCTGCTGCTGGAGCGGGCCGAGCACCAGGGCGTGCGCGTGCTCAACCGGCCGGCGGCCCTGCTGGCCTGGAACGAGAAACTCGGCGCGCTGCGCTTCAGCCACCTGATGGCGCCCTCGCTGGTGAGTGCCGACGCCGAGCAGCTGGCCGCCTTCGCCGCCCTGCACCACGAGGTGGTGCTCAAGCCCCTGGGGGGGCGCGCCGGCCAGGGCGTCGTGCGCAGCGCCGCCGCCGCGCCGGGCTTGCGCGCCCTGTTGGAGCTGGTCACCCATCAGCAGACGTTGCCGGTGATGGTGCAGGCGTTCCTGCCGGCCGTTATCGCCGGCGACAAACGCATTCTGCTGGTGAACGGTGAGCCGCTCGGCGCGATCAACCGCCGGCCCTTGCCCGGTGAGTTCCGCAGCAACCTGGCGGTGGGCGGCGCCCCCGAACCCACGGCCCTCACCGCCGCCGAAACCGCCATCTGCGCCGAACTGGCGCCGGTGCTTCAAGCCGAAGGCCTGTTCTTCGTGGGCATCGATGTGATCGACGGCCGCCTCAGCGAGATCAACGTGACCAGCCCCACCGGCATCCGCGAGATCGAACGGCTGGGCAGTGTGCCCGTGGCCGATCTCACCATGGAGCGTTTGTTGAGGGGGTGAGCGGCAGGCTGAGCTGCTGCTGCAGCACCCCCAGCTTCAACGCCACCTCCTGCAGCTCCCGCTCTGGCTCCGATCCCTTCACCAGGCCGGCGCCGGCGGTGAGCTCCAGCTGGTCGCCCCGCAACCGGCCGCTGCGGATCGCCACCCGTAGCTCCGCGTCCCCGGCGCTGTCGATCCAGCCGATCGGTGCGGCGTAATGGCCCCGCTCGAACGGTTCGAGGCTGCGCAGCCAGGCCATCGCCGCCCGCCGCGGCAGCCCTGCCACCGCCGGGGTGGGATGCAGCGCCGCGGCGATCGCCAGCGGCTGGTGGGCGCCGATCGCTGCCGTGATCGGCGTGTGCAGATGCACCAGGTTGCCGTGCCGTGCCAGCCGTGGATGGCGCGGCCGGCGCGGCGCCAGCCCGACGCCGGCCAGCACTTCGGTGATCGCCTCCACCACCAACTCGTGCTCGTGCCGGTCTTTGACGGAGCGGCTGAGCTGATCAGCCAGCGGGCCGCAGGGGGCGGTGCCGGCCAGGGCGTCGCTGCGCAGCTGGCCCTGGCGCACGGTCAGCAGCCGTTCCGGTGAGGCGCCGATCAGGGCATCGCCGTGGCGTTGCTGCCAGAGGAAGCGGCAGCTGCCCGGCTGGTGCTGGCGCAGCTGGTGCAGCAGCACCAGCGGATCCAGCGGGCGGTCGAGCTGCAGGTGCTGCCGCACCGCCACCACCAGCTTGAGCAGGTCGCCGTTTTCCACCAGCTCCAGGGCGCGCTGCACGGCCACGCGGTAGCCCGTTTCCCAGCTGGAGCGCCCGGCGATGTCGGGGCGGCGGGCCCGCCAGGCCTCAGCCGTGGCGTGCTCGCTCGAACGCTCCAGCCGCTGGGCCTGCTCCCACAGCTCCTCTGCCACGCTGCGGGCGGTGATGCCGCCACCCAGCGGGCGCTGCAGCCGCAGCCAGCAGTGGCGGCCCTGCCGGCTGAGCTGCCAGCGGGGCAGCACTGCCTGCACGCCGGGCACGCCGGTGCCCTCCTGCAACGGCGTGTCGAAGAAGGAGAAGGCCAGCAGCACCCGCGGGCGGGCCAGCGGCGGGCAGGGGCCAGCGGCGCAGGCCAGCCGGCTGAGGCTCACGGCGCTGAAGCGCTGGGCCAGCTCGAAGCGCCGCGGACCGCTCAGCTCCAGCACGTTGGCGATGCCGCTGGCCGCCAGGCACAGGCCTGGCGCGCCATCCCAGAGGAAGCGGAAGGGCAGGCCGCTGCCCAGCTCAGGCAGCACCGCCAGCGGATCGCGTGGCGCGATCGGCAGCGCCAGGCTCAGCACGCCCTCCTCGTCCAGCCGGCGGGCGGCAGCGGCGGCGCTGGCCAGCAGCTCGGTGAAGGAGGGAGGAACCTGCACCAGGAAGGGTGCCGAGGGGCGGGCGGGAAGACTGCTCAAATGTATGGGTCCCTTCTTGTCTGAGGCGCCTGTCGCCCATGTCCGACCCCCAGGTCGTCGCAAGCCGTTACGCCCCGCCCGCCCCGGCCCGCCGGCAGCTGTGGAAGGCGGCGATCAAGTGGCCGATGTATTCGGTGGCGGTGATGCCGGTGCTGCTGGCGGCCGGCTGGCTGCTGGGGCAGGGCCAGGCGCTGCGCTGGGGGCAGCTCATGGCCTTCCTGCTGGCGGCGGTGCTGCTGCTCGCCTGGGAGAACCTTGCCAACGATGTCTTTGATGCCGATACCGGCGTGGACCGGCTCGGTAAGCCCCATTCGGTGGTGAACCTCACCGGCCGCCGTGACCGGGTGGCCGTGCTGGCCAATGGCTGCCTGGGGCTGGGTCTGGTGTTGATCGCCGTGGTGGCCGCCCGCAGCAGCCCGGCGGTGCTGGCGCTGGTGCTGGCCTGCTGCGGGCTCGGCTACGCCTACCAGGGACCGCCGCTGCGGCTGAGCTACCGGGGGCTGGGGGAACCGCTCTGCTGGCTGGCCTTCGGGCCGCTGGCCACCGCCGCCGCCCTGCTGGCCCTCGCCCCCGCCGGCTCCGCCGCAGCGATCCCCTGGCGCACTGCCCTGCTGCTCGGCGGTGGCCCCGCCATCGCCACCACCTTGGTGCTGTTCTGCTCCCATTTCCACCAGGTGGCCGAAGACGCCGCCCACGGCAAGCAGTCGCCGGTGGTGCGGCTCGGCACGGCGCCGGCGGCAGCACTGGTGCCCTGGTTCGTGGCCCTCACCCTGGCGCTGCAGTGGGCGCCGGTGCTGTTGGGCCGCTGGCCGCTCACGGCCCTGTTCGGAGTGGTGGGGCTGCCGCCGGCCCGCGCCTTGATCCAGTTGCTGCGGGAGCACCACGCTGCCCCGGAGCAGATCAGCGGCAGCAAATTCCTGGCGCTTCAGTTCCAGGCCCTCAATGGGCTCGGCCTGGCCTGTGGGCTGGCGGTGGGGCCATGGCTGAGCCGCTGGTGACGCTC
>CALFOF010000265.1 GCA_937919075.1 uncultured Cyanobium sp.
AAGGCGACAGCATCACCGTCGATGCCCACCAACTGCTGATCCAGCTGAACGTGGATGCTGCCGAACTGCAGCGCCGCCGCTCTGCCTGGGTGGCCCCTGCCCCCCGCTACCGCACCGGCGTGCTGGGTAAGTACGCCCGCCTGGTGAGCAGCAGCAGCCTGGGCGCCGTCACCGATCCTGTCTAGGCCTGCCAGGTCTGCCCGTTGGCAGGGTCCCCGGCGTCTGCGGGCCCCGCAACGTCTGCAGGCCCAGGAGCGTTTGCGGAGGAAGGGAGGCTGAGCACAGCGCGCAGGCGCCGGGCCAGGGCCTCCAGGGATGCACCGGCCGGCGGCCGCTCGCTGCGTAGCCCCGTGTCTCCGTCCATCCAGACGGAGTGCTGGCCGTGCCAGAGCATCGGTTGCTCCGGTTGCTCCGGCCAGCTGAGCATCATGTGAAGGTCGTTGCCGCTGCGGTAGAGCTCCAGCTCAATGTCGTGCAGTGGCAGGCGTTCTCCGTTGATCCCCCGCGTCTGAAGGCGCAGGCAGCAGTCGCCGGGGTCGCCGGACTCTTGAAAGACGGATCCATCATTGCTGGAGCCACCGCTGGCAATGGCGCCCACCACCGCATGGCGGTGCGGTTTGAGGCAGAGATCGGCGGCGGCGGCGATTCGCCGGCTGAGCGCATCCGTTGCGCTCAAGGCACCGCTCGCACCGCCACCAGAGCCAACTGCAGCGGGCCGGCCCGGAAGCCCGCATTGAGCTGGCCGTCGTCGCCGAACTTGGAGTGCAACACCTGCAGGCGCGTGACCTTGGCGGGATCAAAGCGCAGCGGCAGGTTCAGCGGGCGGGCCCGCACCGAGGCGCGCAGCTGAGCAAAGGGAATCTCCACCAGCTGGGGCGGCTGGTCGGGGCTGCTGACGCTGGTGTCGAACTCCGCCACCCAGCGCAGCCCGCCGGGGATCAGCTCGGTGAGGCCGGCCACGCCATCGGCGCAGGCCACGGCCAGCTTGTAGCGGCGGCCGTCGCCGCGCAGCTCCAGCTGCAGGGCGCGGTAGGCGCCCAGGTTCAACGGCGGGGAGAACAGCGGCGAGCGGCAACTCACGAAGCCACCGCCCTGCTCCACCACATCGGCCTCCAGCACCAACCCCTCCGGGCCGATGCGGCAGACGCCGCTGCTGCGGCCGCCCATGATCGTGTCGTTCAGGGCCAGCCAGCCGCTGAACCCATCGCCGCTCACCACCAGCAACGGTGCCACCATGCCAGCCGGCTCGATCACGGCTCCAAGCCTGCCGCAGCGGCGGGATCCGCGAGGATCAGCACGGTGCTGCGGGGTTTCACCAGGCGGGCAGGGGTGCGCACGGCCGGCTCGTTCGGATCAAGCAGGCGCTGCAGGGCCTGCTGCTTGCCGGCGCCGCTCACCAGAAACACCACCAGGCGCGCGGCACTCAGCACCGGTGCCGTGAGGGTCACGCGGGGCAGGCCCTTGCCTTCGCTGATCGTCACCGGGCGATCCACCACCGTGGTGGCGGCGGTGCCTGGAAACAGCGAGGCGGTGTGGCCGTCTTCGCCCAGACCCAGCAGCACCACATCCAGCACCGGCGGATCGCCGGGGCAGAGGCGGGCCAGCACGGCCGCGAAGGCGGCGGCGCTGGCTTCCGGCGTGTCGTGCTCGGTGGGCACGGGATGGAAGCAGGCCTGCCGGCCGGGGCCGGTAGCCAGCAGTGAGCGGCTCAGCAGCAGCGCATTGCTGGATGGATCATCGGCGGGCACCCAGCGTTCATCCCCCAGCAGCACATCCACCCGGTTCCAGGGCAGATGGGCCGCGCCGAGATGGCGGTAGGCGGCCTCCGGCGTGGTGCCGCCGGCGAGGGCAATCTGGGCCCGCTCCCGCTCCGCCAGGGCCAGATCAATGGCACTGGCGATCGTGGTGGCGGCGCACTCGGCCAGTTGCTCCTGCCCCCCGGGCACCACCTTGAGCTGATAAGTGGCCGCTGGGGTGTCCCCCATCAGAGCCACTCGGTGTGGAAGGCCCCGTCGCGATCCACCCGTTGATACGTGTGGGCGCCGAAGCAATCGCGCATGGCCTGCAGCAGGTTCTGGGGCAGGCGGGCGGTGCGGTAGCTGTCGATGTAATCGAGCGTGCTGCTCAGGCAGGGCACGGGAATGCCGGCCTGGGCGGCATCCGCCACCACCTGGCGCAGGCCGGGCAGGCGGCGGTTGATCTGCTCGGCGAACCAGGGGTCCACCATCAGGTTCGCCAGGCCCGGGTTGGCGTCGTAGGCGTCCTGGATGCGTTGCAGCAGGCGGGCGCGGATGATGCAACCCCCCTTCCAGATCTGGGCGATCGCGGAGAGGTTGAGGTTGTAGTTGTGCAGCTTGGAGGCTTCCACCAGCAGGGCCATGCCCTGGGCGTAGCTGGCGATGCAGGCAAGGATCACCGCATCGCGCAGCGGCGGCAGGCCATCGGCGGGTTCGCCCAGATCAACGGGATGGGGCGCCGGACCCGGCAGCACCGGTTCAGCGACCACCCGTTCCGCCTTCATCGAGCTCATCACCCGACCGTTGAGGGAGGCATAGATGGTGGGCACGGGCACGCCCATCTCCAGGGCGCTGATCACGGTCCAGAGGCCTGTGCCTTTCTGGCCGGCCACATCGAGGATCTTCTCGACCAGATCACCGCCATCCTCAGGATCGCGGGTGCGCAGGCACACCTCGGTGATCTCCACCAGATAGGAGGAGAGCTCCTCCAGCTGGTTCCAGCCGTCGAACACATCGGCCATGGCGAGGCCATCGAGGCCGGCGCCCCGCTTCATCAGGTCGTAGGCCTCCACCAGGATCTGCTCGATCCCGTACTCGATGCCGTTGTGCACCGTCTTGACGAAATGGCCGGCGCCACCGGGGCCGATGTAGGTGACGCAGGGGCCGTCTTCCACCTGGGCGGCCATCTTGGTCACCAGGCTCTCAATCGCGTCGTAGGCCGCCTTGGTGCCGCCGGGCATCATGCTCGGCCCCTCCAAGGCGCCCTTGGCGCCACCGGACACGCCCATGCCGATGTAGCCGAAGCTCTTGCTTTCCAGCTCCTTCACCCGCCGCTCGGTGTCGGCGTAAAGGGAGTTGCCGCCATCGATCAGCAGATCGCCGTCCTCCAGATAGGGGGAGATGGCGGCGATGGTGTCGTCGATCGGCTGGCCCGCCTTGATCATCATCAGGATGCGGCGAGGGCGCTCCAGGCTGGCCACAAACTCCTCAAGGGAGTGGGCTCCGATGATCTGAAGGCCGGCGCCGCGGCCGTTGAGGAACTCTTCCGTCTTCGCCCAGGTGCGGTTGTAGACGACGCTGGAGAAGCCGTTGCGTTCAGCGTTGAGGACCAGATTTTCGCCCATCACGCCCAGGCCGATCAGGCCGAAGTGCGCTTTGCTCATGTGGGTTGGGCTGCAAACCTTTCCGAGCCAGTGTGCCCCTGCGACCTGCCTGCCGCTGCCGCCTGCGCAGCTGTGTCAGCAACCGCTCAGATCACGGTGCCGTCGGCGATGGTGGCGTTCTTCTCCACCACCACGATGCCGTTGCGGATGTAGAAGCCCAGCTCCGGCTGGTCGGCTTCTTCGATGTGGTCCTTGTTCACGATCGTGACATTGCGACCGATGCGCACGTTCTTGTCGAGGATCGCGCGCCGCACGGTGGTGCCATTGCCCACCCCCAGCGGGATCCCGCCCCGCTCGCGCAGCACGGCCCGCTCTTCTGCTGATTCGAAGTAGTCGGCGCCCATCACCAGGGTGTCCTGCAGCACCACCTCGGCCTCGATGCGCGAGCGCACGCCAAGCACGCAGTGGTGGATGCTGCAGGCCTGCAGCAGAGAGCCTTCGCCGATGATCGACTGGGTGACCTGGGTGTCGAGCAGTTTGCTGGGGGGCAGATAACGCGGCCGCGTGTAGATGGGGAATTTCTCGTCGTAGAAGGAGAAGGCGGGGCTGGGCTGGTCGGTGAGCGCCAGGTTGGCCTCATAGAACGCCCCGATCGTGCCGATGTCCTCCCAGTAGTCGTTGAAGACGAAGCTGCTGAGCTTGTCGCCGCGTGCCAGCGAGGTGGGAATGATCTCCTTGCCGAAGTCGGTGGATTCCGGATTGCTGGCCAGGAGGTCGAACAGGGTGTCGCGGCTGAACACGTAGATGCCCATCGACGCCAGGTAGGGGCGCTTGAGGGCATCGTCGGCCGAGAGGCCATGGCGGGCGGTGTCGACCGCCATCGCCTCCAGTGCTGCGCCCTTCGGCTTTTCGCTGAACTCGCGGATCCAACCCTGGGGATCGGTGCGCATCAGGCCGAAGCCCTCGGCCTGGGCCGCATCCACCGGCAGCGCCGCCACGCTCAGGTCGGAGCCGGTTTCGATGTGGTGGTGCACGAAGCTGCTGTAATCCATCCGGTAGAGCTGGTCGCCGGAAAGGATCAGGTAGTGGTCCACGTCCCATTCGTGGAACAGCCACTGGTATTTGCGCACCGCGTCGGCGGTGCCTTCAAACCAGCTGGGGCTGTCCGGTGTCTGCTGGGCCGCCAGCACCTCCACGAACCCCTGCCCGAAGCCGGCGGAGAGGTTGTAGGTCTGGGTGAGGTGGCGGTTGAGTGACGCGCTGTTGAACTGGGTCAGCACGTAGATCTTGTTGACCCCGGAGTTGATGCAGTTGCTCACCGGGATGTCGATGAGCCGGTATTTACCGGCCAGCGGCACCGCCGGCTTGGCCCGCATCTTTGTGAGCGGAAAGAGCCGGGTGCCCGCTCCGCCGCCGAGGATGATCGCCAGAACCCGCTTCATCACTGCCCCCAAAGACTGCTG
>CALFOF010000266.1 GCA_937919075.1 uncultured Cyanobium sp.
ATCTGCCGCGCAGCGGCTTAGTCCAACACTTACATCTACCAGGTGGAAGCCCTGCGCGATCACAAGTTCTGATGAAGGCTGGCGGGCATCAGCGCGGAGGCGTTTCGATCCGGCCGGCTGTTGAGCAGGCCTGCCTGCCATCTTCATCCCGGCTGTGCGCCCATCGCACAGCCGGGCTTTTCAGCTGTTGAAGCCTCAAGGCAAGAAGTGGCAAAGAACGTGGCGAAAGAACTGGAAACAATGACGCAGACATTGGGCGGCAGGCGGCGAATCACCTCCTGGCACGCCTGGCGCCATGCGGCGAACACCAATCCGTGCGCCCCTGAGCCGGGTGGCCGGCCGGGCCTGTATCTCCCGAAGGCGGGAGACAGGTTGCCTGCCTTTGATCAAACTGTTGGCTGCTCGTGGCCGCCATGACCTCCACCGCTGGTTCGAACCGCCTCAGCCTGGAGGGCCTGCGCAAGAGCCTCGGTCCCGGCATCCTGCTGGCCGGCGCCGCCATCGGCGGTTCGCACCTGGTGGCTTCCACCCAGGCGGGCGCCTCCTACGGGCTGGGATTGGTGGGGCTGGTGCTGCTGATCAATCTGATCAAGTACCCCTTCCTGCTGGTGGGCACACGCTTCACGGCGGCCACCGGCGTGAGCCTGCTGGAGGGCTATCAGCGCCAGGCCGGCTGGTACCTGCCCCTGTTCCTGCTGATCACCGCCGCCACGGGCGTGGCCAACATCGCGGCCGTGGCAGCAGTGTGCGGCAGCCTGGCCACCAACCTGCTGCCTGCCGGCTTGGCGGCATCGCTGCCACCCACGGCATTGGCCGTGCTGCTGCTGGGCTTCTGCCTGGTGCTGCTGCTCTGGGGGCACTACCGCAGCCTCGATCGCTTCAGCAAAGTGGTGGTGGCGCTGCTGGTGGTGAGCACCGCCGTGGCCACCCTGGCCGCCCTGCTCAAGGGGCCCGCCTCAGGGGCGTCGATCGGCGCCATGTTCAGCCCCAGCCCCTGGACCCTCTCGGCGTTGCCGTTTCTGATCGCGCTGATGGGCTGGATGCCCTGCCCGCTCGATCTGGCGGCCTGGTCGTCGCTGTGGATCTTTGCCCGCCGCGAGGATTCCCGCCACGTGAGCACCAGGGCGGAAGCGGAGGCCGACTTCAACATCGGCTACCTCGTGACCGTGGTGATGGCGGTGCTGTTCGTGCTGCTGGGGGCTTGGGTGATGCACGGCACCGGCCGCAGCTTCTCGCCGGCCGGTGGGATGTTCGCCCAGCAGCTGATCCAGCTCTATACCGCCAGCCTGGGCGGCTGGGCCCATGCCCTGATCGCCGGTGCCGCGTTCACCACCATGTTCAGCACCGTGCTCACCTGCTTGGATGGCTACCCCCGTTCCGCGTCAGCCGGGCTGCGCCTGCTGCGGGGCTTTGAGGGCCGCGAGGTGCACAGCCGCAGCGACCACGGGCTCTGGATCGTGGTCCACGGTCTGGCCGCCGCCGCCGTGCTGCTCTTCTGGGCCAGCTCAATGGGGGCGCTGGTGCAGCTGGCGATGGTGGTCTCGTTCGTGACCACCCCCCTGCTGGGCTGGATGAACCTGCGGGTGATGCAGGGCCGGCAGGTGGCACCGGCGGATCGGCTGGGGCCACTGCTGCTGGGAATCGCCCAGGTGGGGCTGGTGGTTCTGAGCGTGTTCGTGGTGGTGTTTGCCCTGAGCCGCTGAGACCGGCAACGGCTGGGGTTAAAGGGGGTTCAGGGATTGCAGTGCGGGCAGTGCTGCGGATCGGCCAGCAGCAGCCCATCGCTACGGGGGTGCTCCTCGCTGGCCTCGCAGCGCACACAACCGAAACGCTCCGCCCGCAGCAACGACGTGGGAGTGCCGCACCAGCCGCAGGGCAGCCCCGGCAGCGGCTCCACCCGGCCCCAGCCCGGAGCCCCGCAGGCGGGGCAGGGGGTGGCGATGCGCCGCGCCAGCCGGAAGGCCAAAGCGCGGATCGAAGCCATGCGGGTGGGATTGCGGTGGGCGCGCATGTCGGTTTCCACCTGGGCCAAGCCATCGGCGGAAACGGCGACCGCTGCAGCGATGGCGGCCGCCAGCGTGGCGGCGGCGGTGATCCCCTTGCGCAGGGCCAGGCCAGGGGGCGCGCCGGGCAGGAGCTGGTGGGGGCGCACCAGCAGGGCGTGGCTGGGAAAGCCAACACGGGCCGGCCAATCTGCGAGCGCCGCGGCGCGCCGGCAGGTGCGGTGATCGAAATTGGTGCGCCGGGCCAGCAGGTGGTCGGCGATCACCAGCCCCTGGGCGGCATCGAGAAACACCATCCACTCCAGGCCGCAAGGCAGAAACGGCACCGCCGGATGCGGCCCGAAAGACCCCTCACTGGCGAGCGCCAGATCACAGCCACTGGTTTCGAGCGCCCGTTCCGCCTTGCGGCGGCAGGCCTCCAGCGGCGTGCCGAACCGCGGCACCGCACCGCAGAAACTGCCGAAGGCATCGCTATCAAAACCGGAGGGCACTACCAGCTCCAGGCCCAGCGCAGCCCGCAGCGGCCGGGCAATGGCGCGCTGCTTGCCATGCATGGTGGCCAGCGCAGCCAGACGGCCACCATAAAGAGCGGAACCGCGAAAAACTCCGCTGGCCGCGTTGCCCAAGAAAACGTGCTTCAGCGCATTAATAATAAAGCCCCGGCCAAGCCGGGCGCAGGGACACAATGCAGCGGGCAGAAAAGGGCAGCAGAATCTGCCTAATTCTGTCCCAATCGCTCAGCCCTCCACTTTGACGTTCACCGTAGTGACTGTCTGGGCCTTGGGTGCGGTGATCGTGAGCAGACCATCGCGGTAGTGGGCTTCAAGGCCGTCCCGTTGCAGGCCGCCGGGAAAGGTGAAACTGCGGCTCCAGGTGCCATAACGGAACTCGCTGTGCAGCGGGGCCGGGCGGGCAGGCACTTTCGCCGCTGAAGGCGTAGCTGCTGCAGGCATGGCCTCCGCACCCGGGGCGGTGCCGTTGGCGCCGGCCTGTGCTCGCGCTGGGGCATGGCGATCGCTGCGGCGTTCGGCGCTGATCAGCAGGGTGCGGTCGGTGGCTTTGACATCGATCGAGTCTTTGTCGACACCGGGCAGCTCCAGAACGATGGTGTAGGCCTGATCGTGCTCATGCACTTCGGCGGCCGGCACGCGCTCGGCCTGCAGCACTTGCTGCTCCAGCCGTTCGAACAGATCAAAGGGAGATTGGCGCAGGGTCAGCATGGGGATGTCCTCCACAGAATAGCTGAGGTGATGGCTTACAGGTGTTGCGATTCGCAGGCACCTGTGATGGTGAAGAACGGGGAATCGCTTCGCCCGTGCAGCTACTTTCGCCAGCTTGAATGGAGCGGTGAGGCGCAAGAACCGGCCCAATCGGTACGGCGCTCCCCCCCTGATTCGGTGGCCCCCACCGCGTGGTGGTGGGAACCGCCCATGGCGCCGCAGGCGCCGCTCAGAGCCACCACCAGTGGCTGAAGGCCGCCGCCTGGCCGTGCTCTCGGCCGCCCGCATCACGCAGGGTCCAGAGGCGGGCGCCATCGATCACGAAGCGGCGGCCGCGGCCGTCGATGCGTACGCCGCGGTAGCCGCTGATCGCCTGACGGCGCCGCGCCAGAGCCAGCAGCTGCTCCCGCCCCTGGCGCTCGGCCGGTTCGGCCGTGAGCCGCGAGGGCAGGCCCACCATTGCCGCCCAGGGCCGGCGCCACAACCGCAGCGCGGCGGCATTCGCGTAGATCAGCCGGGGGTCGGCGGCTGCTGTGCTGCCACCTGCAAGACCGTCGTCGTGGGCGAGCACCACCAGGGGCGCGGCGAACAGCTCCTGCGCCTGGTGGCGTGCATCACCGGCAGCCGCCAGCTGCGACGGGCCGGCAGCCAACGCCAGCAGGGGATGGCCGAAGGCCTCCAGGTGCGATTCGAGCAGCAGAGCGGCCCTGGCCTGGACGGCCGGCGTCAGCCAGGGCGCCTCCGCCGGCGGCTCCGCCTCAGGCACTTGAACTGACACTGGAACTGGCACCGGCACCCATGGCGCGGGCCATGGCCTGCTGGCCGATGCTGATGCCCTGGCTGCGCAGGCGCTCAGCAAACAGACGGTTGGCGTCGGGGAAGCAGGGCTCGGCGGCCAGCGGCAGTTCACCGGCTTCATCGAGGCCCATCTCGCCCTCCATCGCCGGGGTGATCACCACCAGATCGGGAGCGAGGGCGGCGGTGTAGCTCCACCAGCGCGTGGGCTCAATCACGGCCGGATGGACGGGATGGGGCGCAGCCTCCGGCGCCGGCTCGGAGACGGCCGCCGCCAGCTGCCGGCGCCGTTGGGTGGCCAGATCGGCAAGCAGCTGGCTACGGCTGCGGCCGCGCATCTGGAACAGCACGAAGGGGTCTTCGCTGAAGCGATCCCCCATCAGGTAGTAGACGGCGCTGACGTGCTTGCAG
>CALFOF010000267.1 GCA_937919075.1 uncultured Cyanobium sp.
GGCGGGGTGCTGTTGCTGGCCGACTCGATCCAGCTGGCCGATTCGCCCCAGTTCTCTGCGGCCATGGAGAACTTCCGCCGCGTGTTCCACGAGCCCTATTACCGCGATTACGTGGGCGACGACATCGAGGCCCGCCTGCACCAAGCTGGCTTCGAGGCGGTTTCGGCCCAGACGCACTTCATGACCCGGGTCTGGTGCGCCACACGCCCCCGCGAGGCCGCGGTGCCGGTCTGAGGCGGCCGGTTGCCTTGCTCAGCGCTTCAGCCACAGGGCCAGGAGCATGCCGGCTCCGCCCCAGCGCAGCGCTTTCCACACCACTTCCTCCTGCCAGCGGGAGGTGCGCAGCGCCTTGGGCAGCGGGTCCAGCAGGCGCTGTCCCAGTTCGAGACGCTGACGTAGGCGCCGGGCACCGCTGCTGCTGTCGTCTGGCTTGAGCCGCTCGGCCCGGGCGGCCACCGCCAGCATGCGCGAGAGGCTGTGCAACCATCCCCCCGCCTGGCGACTGGAGGGACGGCTGGGAGGGGTCAAACCGCTGCTCATGCCGCCAGGATGGATCCCCGTCCTTGGATTCGTCCAGTGCCGATGCCTTCCGGCAGCCCTGCCCTCTCCTCTGGCCCCTCCTCCGGCACCGATCCTGCGGTGGCTTGGCCGCTGGGCAGCCGCGAGCTGGCTGAGCAGCTGCAGCGCCTGCTCGTGATCGACGGCCGTGATTGGCATGCGCTCAAGAGCCAGAAGCCCAGGCGCGCGGCCGAGCAGATCGCCTCAGCTCTGGTGCATCTGCTGAGTGATGACAGCCCAGCCCACCGCCGCGATCCTGCCGCCCATGCGGAGGCGATCGCCTTGCTGGAGCACGGCCTTGGCTGGCTGAAAGGGGAGCGGAGCGACCCCGGCTGCCCGAGCCACGGCCACGGCTCCCGACTGTGAGCGCTCAGCCGCGTTCGGGGCGCAGCTGCACCGCCAGCTGCAGACGGTTGCCCCGCCCGCTCCAGCGCACGTCGTCGAAGCAGTGATGAATGAGGAAGAAGCCGCGGCCGCAACAGCAGCCTGGTTCCTCCGGAAGGGCGCTGGTACGGCGTGCCGTCGGCACGCCTTCACCTTCATCCTGGATCTGCCAGATCATCCAACGCGGGGTCTGGATGCGGCGGATGCGCAGGCACTTGCCCGGATCGCCGCCATTGCCGTGGCGGACAGCGTTCACCAGCGCCTCCTGCAGGCCCAGCTGCAGCTGGGCCAGGTTGCTGGCCCTTCGCATCGGCTCCAGCAGCAGCTCCATGAGCGGCGCCAACTGAAGGGTGGAGGGGGTGATGAAATCTGTCCAGCGCAGGGATGGGACCAAGGGCCGGGGCATCGACTCCGCTTTCCGCTCTGGGTTGACCCTAACGCCGTGCGCCGTTGCCTTACGCAGCGCCCTTCACGCGCTGTTGCAGCGCCGGATGGCTGAGCACTGCATCCATCAGCCGCACGCCGCGCAGCTGGTTGATCAGGGGCATATGCCCATCCGGCGCCGCCAGTGACCAGGTGAAGGCCTTGGGGTAGCGGGTCCAGACGCCCTGCTCCTTCCAGCCGAGCTTCGGCCACAAGCGCTCCCAGCGGCCGCCGCAGGTCCGCAGCAGGCGTCCCTGCACGGAGAAGCCGAAGCGGCCGCGCGAGTAGCAGAGCCACAGGCGGTCGATCGTCTGCAGATCGATGCCGCTGATCGGTGGCACCTCGCTGAAATAGACGTAACCCCGCGCCTCGGCGGCGGGTCCGGCCAGCTGGCGCAGGATCGAGCTGGTATGGCGATCGGCCTGCTCGAAGGCCAGTTCGCTCAGTGCCACCTGCAGGGGTTGGTAGTCGATGCCGCTGCCGGTGGGGGTTTCCAGCCACCCCTGGGGGTAGCGGCCGCGGAAATCGGCGGCCAAGGCGTCGGCTTCGCTCAGCAGCCAGTGGATCAGGGCGCCCGGAGCCCAGTCGTCACCGTTGGCATCAAGGCCAGCCAGGCGATCGATCAGCAAGGGACGCAGCTCATTGAGCCGTGCTTCCAGCTGGGTCACAAGGCTGCGCCGCTGCCGCGTGGAGGCGCTGAGGAACCGCTCCAGCAGCTGATCGGCAGTGACCGTGGCGGAGGCGGGTGGTCCGGAAAGCATGGCGTTCAGCCAGCCAGAGCAGGGCCAGCGTGTTGCTCACTATGTCAGTCAAGCCCCGCCGCCCGGAGACAACGCAGCGTTAAGACCCGCACAGGCTCTGCCTAGGATCAGATTTTCCTCCCGCTGCGATGACGGCTATTCAGTTCTTCCGCGGGGTGGACGAGCCCGTGATCCCCGACATCCGCTTGACCCGTTCCCGTGACGGCCGCACCGGTCAGGCGCTGTTCGTGTTCGAGGAGCCGGCAGCACTGGCACCGGAGAGCATGGGGGACATCACCGGCATGTTCCTGCTCGATGAGGAGGGAGAGCTGGTGACCCGTGAGGTGAAGGCCCGCTTCGTCAACGGCCGCGCCAGCGCCATCGAAGCCACCTACACCTGGAAGAACGAAGTGGATTTCGAACGTTTCATGCGCTTCGCCGAGCGCTATGCGGACGGCCACGGCCTCGGCTTCGCCGGCCAGGACGACGAAGCTGCCGCTGAAGCTCCTGAAGGGGAGTCGGATCCGGCTTGAACTTCGGCAAATGGCTCGGGCTGGCCGCTACCGCCGCTGCTGCAGCGCTGCTCTGGAGTCTGCGCGGCGTGGTGATTCAGGCCTTTGCCGCTGTGGTGCTGGCGATGGCGATCTGCACCCTGGTGGGATTCGTGCAGCAGCGGCTGCGTTGCAACCGTTCGCTGGCCCTTTTGGTCAGCGTGCTCGGCCTGGTGG
>CALFOF010000268.1 GCA_937919075.1 uncultured Cyanobium sp.
GTACGAGAGGGCAGCCAAGCCAGCCTTCTAGACGCCACCACCCTCAAGCAGTTGTTGGAGACGGGCCATCTGCTCGCCGTGGAGTGGGAGAACCTCGTTCACCCGTTTCCGGCCTGCATCCGGGAGCAGGCGGCCCAGCTCACCAAAGTGCTCGGCAGCGACAGCCATAGCTTCCAGGGGCCACGCACCCCTGGTTCCCGTTTCACCTGGGTGAAGATGGCCAGCCCCACCATCGAGGGCCTTCGTCTCGCCCTGCTGGATGGAAATGGCGGTGCGGTGGAGCGTTGGGGTGGCGACGAAGCCCACGGCAGCGCACGGCTCGGGCCACCGTCGGTGCCACCGGCGCTTCTGCTTCGCGCCTTGCGTGTGGGCGGAGCGCGCCGCATGGGCCAGCCCACTGCTGAAGGTCTCCAGCTCAATCCCTGGTTCAACGCCGTCATCGGTGGCCGGGGCAGCGGCAAATCCACCTGGGTGCATGCCCTCAGGCTCGTGTTGCAGCGCGCCAGCGAACTGGAGGGGCTGGAGACGACGACTGAGGCCTCGCGGCAGTTCGATTCCTTTCGTCAGGTGTCGGGCGCTCGCGGCCAAAGCGCAGGAGGGCTGCGGACAGACACCGTGATCGAGCTGGAGCTTGAGCGCGATGGCGTGCCCCATCGCTTGCGTTGGCAGCCCGATCTCCCCCAGGGGCGTGTGGAGGAGCGGATTCCCGGCGGCGACTGGCAGCCTTCCGCCAGCCAGGCCATCACAGCGGAACGCTTTCCGATTCAGCTCTTCTCCCAGGGGCAGATCGCCGCACTCGCCGATCAGGGGCGTTCCACATTGCTGGAGTTGATCGATCAAGGTGCTGGCCTGGCGCCCCAGAGCCGCCGCATCGATGAGCTCCGTCGCACCTACCTCAGCCAGCGAGCCCGCCTGCGGGAGTTGGAGGGGCTCCTCGCCGAACGGGCAGAACGGGAACGGGAGCTCAGCGAGTTGCGACGCAAACTCGCGGAACTGGCCGAGCTGGATCCAGGCACCGTGCTGGCCGATCAGCAACGCGCCGTTCGCCAACGCCGCGAACTCGACCGCGCTCGGCAGCACCTTGAGCACCTGCCCCTCGGATTGGAGCAAGTGGTCACCCAGCTGCCGCTGGATGACTGGTCAGCTGAACTGTTCGATCCAGAACGCGACGCCGATGCGCTGGCCTGGCGGCAGGAGATTGATGCGCTGCTTCTGGCAGCAGGGGCACAACTGCAGCAGCTGGCCGCTTCACTGGGGCGCCATGGCCGGGAACAGTCTCAGCATCCAGGCTTCCTGGCCTGGCGCACCCGCGCCGAAGCCGTGGAACGGGCCGCGCAGCAGCTGCAGGCTGAGCTGGCCGAGCGGGGTCTGGCTGACCCTGGCCTGATGGGGCACTGGCTGCAGCAGCGCCACCGCCTCGAAGCCCTGCTGCAGGAGCTCGATGGTGTGGCACTGGAGCATCAGGCCCTGGAGCAGGCCAACCAAAGGCAATGGCAGACGTTGCTTGAAGCGCACCAGCAACGCAGTGCCTCCCGACAGGCCTTTCTCGATGGGGTGCTCCAGGCCAACACCTATGTGCGGATGGAGGTGTGTGCCTTCGGCCACGACCCAGAACTGTTCAGGGCCGAACTGCGCCAGCTTCTCGTCCTGGATGGCAATGGTTTCGAGAACGATCTCAATGCCTTGGTGGATGGGATGGTCGCTGGAGACGACCGGCTTGTGGCGATGGCGGCGGTGAAAAGCACCCTGCTGAATGAGCAGGGCGTGCCTTCATCCGGCGGCAAGTTTCGCAAGAATCTCGACCGCAAATTGGAGCAGCCAGGCTTTGCTGATGACATTCGCTGTTGGGTGCCGGCCGATGATCTGCAGATCACCTACAGCCATCGCGGCAATGGCCGTGATTGGACACCGATACAGCAGGGGTCGCAGGGTCAGCGGGCCTCTGCCCTACTGGCCTTTCTGCTCTCCTTCGGGGATGGCCCCCTGGTGCTGGATCAACCGGAAGACGATCTCGACAACAAATTGATCTCCGAGCTGGTGGTGGCTCAGATTCGCGCCAATAAGATGCGCCGCCAACTGCTGATCATCACCCACAACCCAAACGTGGTGGTGAATGGGGATGCTGAACTGGTGACGGTGATGGACTACGGGAGTGGTCAATGTTTTGTCCGGGATTTCGGTGCCCTTCAGAACAGCGAGATTCAACAGGAAGTTTGCGCCGTGATGGAAGGAGGCCGCGATGCGCTGGCCCGCCGCTGGGCCCGTCTTGGCAGGGAGGTATGACATGCGCCTGAGCCGCAACGAACTGATCGCCAAGCTCAGCCTTGGTGAAGACAGCCTGCTGGAATGCAAAGAGGTGCGCTTCTCCGGCGCGGAGGTGCGTGGCCCATCCCAGCACGATCTGGCTGATGAAATCGCCGCCTTCGCCAACAGCCGTGTAGAAGGAACACTCATCCTCGGGGTTGAAGACAGCACCCGCGAAGTGCTGGGAATCCCCTTGGATCGCCTTGACGCGGTCGAGTCACGGGTGCGCCAGGCGGTGCAAGACAGTGTGAAACCGCCGCTGGCTCCCATCATCGAGCGGCTCACCTTGCCGGATGCCCTTGGTGTGGAGAAAGCCGTGCTTCGGGTGGATGTGGAGCCAAGCCTGTTTGTGCATCAAAGCCCTGGCGGTTATCTGCATCGGGTGGGATCGTCGAAGCGTCCGATGCCCCCCGATCAACTTGCACGGCTGTTCCAGCAGCGCAGCCAGAGCCGCCTGATCCGTTTTGATGAAACGGCGGTGATGGCAGCCCAGACGAGCGATCTCGATGGCGCCCTGCTCAAGCGCTTCGAGCCGCCACAACAGGCAGCCCCAGGCTGGCTGGCCAAGATGGCTCTGGTGCGCAACGGAGACGATGGCACCAGCCATCCAACCGTTGCGGGCCTGCTGCTGGCTAGCCCGAACCCAGAGCGTTTCCTGAGCGGCGCTTTCATCCAGGCCGTTGCCTATGCCGGGGATGATATAGCGCCCAGCGGTGAACAGGCGATCTATCAGCTTGATGCGGCTGATCTCACTGGGCCCCTTGATCTGCAGATCTTTGCGGCGTGCCGGTTTGTCTCCCGCAATAGCCGAATGGCTGCCTTCAAGCTGGAAAGTGGTGGTCGTGTGGATCAGCCTCAGTATGATCCACTGGCCATCTTTGAAGCCATCACCAACGCCGTGGCGCATCGGGATTACTCGATGCCAGGCAGCAAGATCCGGCTACGCCTCTTCACCAACAGGTTGGAGATCTTCACGCCTGGCATGTTGCCGAACACGATGACTCCGGAGAGCATGCCCTTACGGCAAGCCTGCCGCAACGAGTTGATCGCCAGCCTGCTGGCCCGTTGCCCGATAGATTCCAGCAGCGAGATCAGCCACCGCAGCCACATCATGGATCGCCGCGGCGAAGGTGTTCCGCTGATCCTCTCTCGCAGCGAAGCATTGAGCGGGAAACTTCCTACTTACAGGTTGATTGACGACAGCGAACTCCTGCTCACCATTCCCGCTGCTGCATGACAAACGCCTCTGGGTCTGCCGCTAGCATTCACGACATTCCAAGCATGCCAAGGGGGCTTGGCCCGATGGCTTCCCTCACACTCCGCAACCTCGTCAAAAA
>CALFOF010000269.1 GCA_937919075.1 uncultured Cyanobium sp.
CTACAGCTCGATCAGCCACATGGGCTTCGTGCTGATCGGCATCGGCAGCTTCAGCGCTCTTGGCACCAGCGGCGCGATGCTTCAGATGGTGAGCCACGGGTTGATCGGCGCCAGCCTCTTCTTCCTGGTAGGCGCCACCTACGACCGCACCCACACACTCCAGCTCGATGAGATGGGCGGCGTGGGCCAGAAGATGCGCAAGATGTTCGCGCTCTGGACGATCTGCTCCCTCGCTTCTCTGGCCCTGCCCGGCATGAGCGGCTTCGTCTCGGAGCTGATGGTGTTCGTGGGCTTCGTCAATAGCGAGGCTTATTCACTCAGCTTCCGCATCGTGATGGCGGCCCTGGCAGCGGTGGGGGTGATCCTCACCCCGGTGTATCTGCTGTCGATGCTGCGCGAGATCTTCTTCGGCAAGGAAAACGTGGAACTGGCGGCCCACACCCGCCTGGTGGATGCCGAGCCGCGCGAGATCTACGTGATCTCCTGCCTGCTGGTGCCGATCATCGGCATCGGCCTCTACCCCCGCCTGGTCACGGACAGCTATCGCGCCTCCATCGAAGCGCTCGTGGCCCGCGAAGACGTGGCGCTGAACAAGGTGGTGGGCCCCACGCCCAAAGGGCTGATCCGTGGGGCGGTGGGGCAGGAGCTGGCCTTTGCTCCAGCCTTCCTGCACGCGCCGGCCCTGGGTGGAGTGGGCTGAGCCCCTGCCGGCTCCAGCAGCACCAGTAGCACTGTGCGAAGGCTTGCGCCCAATTCCGCTCAGGTGCCGCAAACTGGTCGGCGGGATCCCTGGCTCTTACCGCCACCGGCCATGACCCAGTGAGATCCCCATCCAGAGCCCCGACCCACCACGAGCCATGCGACAGCTGAATTTCCTGCTGATTTTCAGTTTCGGCCTCGCCACGGTGATGTTCACGCTGGAGAACACCGAGCCCACCACCGTGCGCTTCCTGCCTGGAGCAGCGCTCACCTTGCCGTTGGCGGCCCTGTTGCTGGTGGTGTGTGGCGTCGGCGCCACCGCGGCCTGGGTGTTCGCCGTGTGGATCGGCGTGGTGAAGAAGGTGGAATTGATGCAGGACCGCACCGAGATCGACGCCCAGCAGGTACGCATCCGCGAGCTGGAGGACGACCTGCAACGCTACCGGGCCACGGTTGATGCGCAGCTTGCCCTGTTGCCAGCCGCCGGAGAAAGTTCAGGGATAACTGCCGCGGCGGATTCCGCTGGCTGAGTCGCGTCAGACCGGGTACGTTTCCGGCAGATCGGGGGGAACTGTGCCGAACGCAGGCGCCAGGCTGGCGATCCGCCTGCTTCAGGAGGCGGCCGAGCGCGGTGACCTCGACCCCTGGGATGTCGATGTGATTGCCGTGGTGGACGGCTTCCTCGATCAGCTGCGTCAGCGCATCGAGGTGCCACGCCTGGTGGCGCTCAACGCCGGCCAGGGCGGCAGCTATGAGCAGGATCTCGCCGCCACCAGCGAAGCGTTTCTGGCGGCGTCGGTGCTGGTGGGGCTCAAGGCCGAAGTGCTGGAACGCCAGACTTTTCCACCCCTTGCCCTGATCAACGATCCCTGCGAAGGCGAAGATCCGGGCGAGGAAGGCTGGTCACTGGGGATCCAGCTGCCCCACCGGCCGGAGCGGCACCTCTGGCGCCGGCCGGTGGCACCGCCACCGCTGCAGCGGCCGGTGAGCCTCGGTGAATTGATCCGCCAGCTGGAAGACATCGCCGAGCGGTTGGAGAGCGATGGCAGCCAGCGGCGCCACAAGCCGCGCAGCCGCCCCTACAGCGAGCGCGACGCGATCGAACAGGTGAGCGCCCTGGCCCACCGGGAAAAACTGCCGGAAACCACCGCCGCCCTCAGCCTCTTCCTGCAGCGTTGGCCGCTGGCCTTGGAGTGGGTGAACTTCGAGGCACTGGTGGAGGCCTGGGAAAGCGCAGCGCCGCCCGATCTTGATCACGACCGGGTGGGGGTGTTCTGGGCGCTGTTGTTCCTTTGTTCGCAGGGGTGCATCGATCTGCAGCAGGAGGAGGGTCTGTTCGGGCCCCTGCACCTGCGCCGTGCCCTTGAGGCTGACGGCCCCCTACCCGCCGAAACCATTGCCGCACGTGCGCACGAACCCGCTGCCGCTATCGCCACAGCCACCTGGCCGGCCGTGCCAGCTCTCTTGCCGGCTCGGCCAGCACTGGCAGCCTGACACTCTTACTTAAGGTGCATGCAGAACAAACCGAACAGTAAGGCGCCCATGAAGGCGATGATCCTGGCTGCTGGCAAGGGAACACGGGTGAGGCCCATCACCCACACGATCCCCAAGCCGATGATCCCG
>CALFOF010000270.1 GCA_937919075.1 uncultured Cyanobium sp.
GCGGCAGCGGCGCGATACAGAGACTGCGACTGCGCGGTGGCCTCCGGGGTGAGGGCGCTCGCGGCCATGCCTGCAACCAGCGCTTCCGGCCGGCTCAGCAGCCAGACGGATTGGCACAGCTGCTGCCACTGCCACAGAGACAGAGCCAGCAGCGGAAGCGTGAGCAGCAGCGTCACCAGCCGGGAGCTGCCAGCAAGCGGCGAGACCGCCATGGCCAGGCCGGCGTGATCGTCCATCAGCCACACCAAAGGCAGCAGCAAGGCTGCGCCTGCAGCCCCCACCAGCTTCACCGCCAGCGGCGCCTGCAGGCCGCTCAGGCGGCGCTGCAACTCCCGCCGCCCCTGCAAGGGGATCTGCACCACCAGCAGCGACCACACATCGGGTGGCTGACGCCAGAACAGCACCGCCGGCAGCAACGCTCCCAGCGACCAGCAGAGCACCCGCTCCAAGCCAGGCAGCGGGCCTGGATCAGCACCTGCCAGCAACAGAAAGGCCAGCAGCAATTCGGCGGGAAGTGCTGCCAGGCCCAGCAGTTGAATCCACAGCAGAGGCTCGCTGCGGGGATTCATGGTCAGTTGGTGCTGAGGGTGCGGCGTTGGGTGACGAGCTTGTAAGCCTCCACCCGGTCGCCGTCCTGCCAGTTGGCGAACCGATCGCAGCCGATGCCGCACTCGAAGCCGGTGGCCACGTCCTTGACGTCGTCCTTGTTGCGGCGCAGCGAGTCGAGGTCGCCCTCGAATACGATCTGCTTGCCGCGGTGGACGCGCACCTTGCAGTTGCGTTGCAGCTTGCCATTGGTGACATAGCAACCTGCGACGGCGCTCTTGCCGATGCTGAACACCGCGCGCACTTCCGCTTCGCCGAGTGTTTCCTCCACCATCTCGGGCTCCAGCAGGCCTTCCATGGCCAGTTGGATGTCTTCGAGCAGCTTGTAGATCACGTCATAGTCGCGCACGTCAACGCCGGTGGCATCAGAGGCGCGCTTGGCCCCCGGTGCCATGGAGGTGTTGAAGCCCACGATCACCGCACCGGAGGCGGCAGCGAGGTCCACGTCGGTTTCGGTGATCTCGCCCGGTGCCGACAGCAGCACCCGCACCTGCACCTCGCCCTGGGGCAGCTGTTCGAGCGATCCGAGAATCGCCTCCACACTGCCCTGCACATCGGCCTTGAGGATCAAGTTGAGCTCCTTGAGGTCGCCCTCGCTCGCCTGACCCGACATGGAAGCCAGCGACACGCGGCGTGACGCCATCTGCTGGGCCAGGCGGGTGGCGCGGGCCTCGGTGGCCCGTTCCCCCACCACCGAGCGGGCTGTCTTCTCGTCGGGGTAGACCTCGAACTCGTCGCCTGCGGTGGGCACTTCGCTGAAGCCGAGGGCTTCAACGGCCGAAGATGGACCCGCCGTCTTCACCCGCTTGCCGGTGTCGTCGACCATGGCACGCACCTTGCCGAGCACTGGCCCGGCCGCCAACACATCGCCGGCGCGCAGGGTGCCGTTCTGGATCAGCAGGGTGGCCACTGGGCCCTTGGCCTTGTCGAGGTGGGCTTCGATCACGGTGCCCTTCGCCCTCCGGTCGGGGTTGGCCTGGAGGTCTTCCACCTCCGACACCAGCAGGATCATCTCCAGCAGCTTGTCGATGTTCTCCCGCTTGGTGGCGCTCACCGGCACCATCACCGTGTCGCCGCCCCAGTCTTCGGCCACCAGTTGCTGGCCGGAGAGCTCCTGCTTGACGCGGTCGGGCTGGGCGCCCTCCTTGTCGATCTTGTTGATCGCCACCACGATCGGCACCTCGGCGGCGCGGGCGTGGCTGATGGCCTCAAGGGTCTGGGGGCGCACGCCGTCGTCGGCGGCCACCACCAGCACAGCCACGTCGGTGACCTTGGTGCCACGGGCACGCATGGCGGTGAACGCCTCGTGGCCCGGGGTGTCGAGGAAGGTGATACGGCGCTCTTCGCCGGCATGGGGAATCGTGACCTGATAGGCACCGATGTGCTGCGTGATCCCTCCGGCTTCACCAGCGGCGACGCGGGTTTTGCGGATGGCATCGAGCAGGCTGGTTTTGCCGTGGTCGACGTGGCCCATCACGGTGACCACCGGCGGCCGGCGGATCAGATGCAGGAGATCGCTCTCTTCGATCATGTCCACCGTCTTCTTGGCGGCTTCCTGGACGTCGTCTTCGAGCACGGGTACGCCGAACTCCTCGGACACCGTTTCGATCGTGGAGAGATCGAGGGTCTGGGTGACCGTGGCGATGATGCCCTTGAAGAAGAGCGACTTGATGATCTCGGAGCTCTCCACCCCAAGGCGGTCGGCGAGTTCCTGCACCGTGAGGTTGCCCTCCGGCACGATCAGCATTTCCGGCCGGGTGGCCTTGGCCTCGCGGGCGGCGCGCAGCTCCATGGCCCGGCGCCGCTGGCGCTGGCGGGTGGTTTCCTTCTTGCGCTTGCGCATCGCCACCACCGGCTTGGCGGCC
>CALFOF010000271.1 GCA_937919075.1 uncultured Cyanobium sp.
GGATGCCATAGCCGTTCTCAGCGGCATGGTCGAGCAGCAGCCGAAGGGGAACGAGGGCCATGGGGGAATACCTCTGAGGGTGTAGGTGGGCACGTCGGGAGGCCAGCGCAGTGAACGAGGGGAGGCGGACCAAGAGACCAGGCCACCGGCTTCGAAACCCTGACGCGGGATGGGCGCGACTCTAGGCGATGCTGATCGCCCTTAACCCACCGCCAGGCTCTGGCGCAGGCCGGTATCGGCGGCGGTGATGGCCAGATCGCAGCAGAGCTGACTGCGAAAACCCTCGCATAAACCTGGCACCATCGGCCGCCCCGTGCGCACACTTTCGGCCCACCAGCGGTGCAGACGCGCCACCGGGGCGATCCGTCCATCGGCCCAGGTGCGGGCAAAGGCCAGAGCGGGATCAACCGCCACCGGCTGCAGCGCTTCTCCACGCCCCGCACGCCAGAGATGGAAGCCATGCACGTAGTCGCTTTGATTATCGCTGCCCAGCACCAACGTGCCTTCGCTGCCGTAAAACTCAAGCCAGCAGCCGCGTCCCTGCCGGGCCACCGCCGCCAGGCTCACCTGCGCCGGCACCAGCCGCTTGTTGCCGGCAGCAAGGCCTGCGTCGAGCCCCAGCTGCAGCAAGGCGATGTCTTCGGCGTCCACGGCAGCCTGGCGGCCACTGCCATCGGGCAGGGGTCGGGCGGTGATGGCG
The DNA here is from genome assembly GCA_937919075.1 of uncultured Cyanobium sp. Classification (GTDB taxonomy): domain Bacteria; phylum Cyanobacteriota; class Cyanobacteriia; order PCC-6307; family Cyanobiaceae; genus MW101C3. The sequence continues at coordinate 701 of CALFOF010000271.1, forward strand.
GTGGAGAGTGCCCCCTGCAGCTCCCGGGTGGGGCCGATCAGCCAGTGCAGCATGTCGAAGGCATGGGTGCCCAGCGCTCCCAGCACGCCACCACCTTCGCTGCGTTGGGCATACCAGTTCCAGGGGCGAGAGGCATCGGCGCGGCTGCTCATCAGCCAATCGAGTTTCACCAGCCAGGGATCACCGATCACCCCCGCCGCCAGCAGGGCAGCCAGCTGCTGAAACACCGGCACCGCCCGGTATTCGAAGTTGACCGCCACCTGCAGCCCGTGGCGGATCGCCAGCCGCTGCAGCTCCTCCACCTGCTCCGCCGACACGCCCACGGGTTTCTCGAGCAGCAGGTGCTTGCCGGCGTTGAGGGCCGCTTTCGCCAAAGCGAAGCGCGGCGCCGGCGGCGTGGCGATCACCACCGCCTCGATGCCAGGCTCGGCCAACAGGGCGCCGAAATCGGTGAAGCCAGGCAGGGCACCGGCGCTGGCGGCCTGCTGCACCCGCTCGCGGCGCGGGTGCCAAAGCGCCACCGGTTCGGTGGCACCGTTGGCACGCAGGGCCGGCAGGTGCACCTTCTCGCCGAATCCGAGGCCTGCCACCGCCACCCGCAGTGGCGCAGCATTGGAATGGGTCATCGGGAGGCCAGCAGTGGAGCGCCGGCGGCGCAGGCTTCCTCCAGCACGGCAGTGATCAGGGCGTCGCCGCCGGTGGGTTGCCAGTCGGCGCCGAAGCGGGGCAGGCCGTTCACGGCGGTGTCGCGGTAAAGCTGCTGGCTGCAGTCGAGGTCCATCACATAGAGCTGACCGGGCCGCGCTTTGGCCTTGGTGGCGTTGCCGGAGTCGTCTGCTTCGGGGGGTGGGGCCGGCTGAAAGCGGCTCAGCACCGAGAGCCAGCCATCACGGCTCAGCCGCAGGCTGCCCTCATCCCACCACTGGCGCCCTTCCTCGGTGGCGGGCACCTCTTTCCAGCTGACCGGACCGGCCAGCGCCGCCCCCGCAGAAAGGCCGGGAGCCGGCAGCAGCAGCGCCGGAAGCAGCGTCAATAGCAACACGGAAACAACCACGACACCCTGGCGCCTGCCACCGGCGATCCCCGCCCGGGCCAACGACCCGATCCGGTTGGCGAGCGACCAGATCCGGTGGCCGCTCTCCTGGAGGAACCAGCACTGCACCAGTGGCTGATCACTCTGCTGCGAAAGCCGTGCCATCAGGCGGCTACGGCGGGGGTGACGCCATGCAGCCGCAGCAGACTTGCAAAGGTGGAGCGGAAGCGGGTGCGCGGCACGATCAGGTCGACAAAGCCGTGTTCCTGTAGATATTCGGCCGTCTGGAAGCCTTCGGGCAGCTTCTCGCGCAGGGTCTGTTCAATCACCCGGCGTCCAGCGAAGCCGATCAAGGCCTTGGGCTCGGCCAGGATCAGATCGCCCAGCATCGCAAAGCTGGCGGTGACACCACCGGTGGTGGGGTGGGTGAGCAGGGGGATGTAGAGCAGCTCTGCCTGGCGGTGACGCTGCAGGGCGCCGGAAATCTTGGCCATCTGCATCAGGCTGAGCATCCCCTCCTGCATGCGGGCTCCGCCTGAGGCACACACGATCAGGACGGGCCAACCGCGATCTGTGGCCGTTTCGATCATGCGGGTGAGCTTCTCGCCCACCACTGATCCCATGGAGCCGCCCATGAAGCGGAAATCCATCACGCCCAGCGCCAGCGGAATGCCGTCAATCCGGCAAAGGCCAGTGATCACGGCATCGCGCAGTCCAGTGCTGATCTGGGTGTCACGCAGGCGATCGGCGTAGCTGCGGCGGTCTTTGAAGGCGAGCGGATCGGTGGGGGAAAGCTCGGTATCGAGGGCCTGGAAACTGCCCTCATCGGCGATCAGCCGCAGCCTGGCTTCACTGTCGATGCGCAGATGGTGGCCGCAGCCGCTGCAGACGCTGGCGTTGGCGATCAGGTCTTTGCGGTAGACCACCAGTCCGCATTCCGGGCACTTGCTCCAGAGGCCGTCGCCCTCGTCGAGTTCCTGGGGGGTGCGCACCACCGGGACAACCTTGCGGCGATCGGCGAACCAGTCGAACAGCGACACGGGAAAGACGAAAGGCGCAAGGACTCAACACCATTAAACGCCGCCACTGCCGGGGCAGCTCCGGAGCCGCTCGATGGCAAGCCGCTCAGAAGCTCTGGAAACCGAGCCAGCCGCCGAACCAGCGCAGCCACCAGCCCTCCCCTGCCAACCACACGGCGATGCCACCGAAGGCCAGAAAGGGGCCGAAGGGAAAGGGCTGATGCGGACCCAGCCGGCCGCTGAGGCGCCCGAGCGAGCCCAGCAGCGCGCCGCCCAGCACGGCCAGGGCTACCGCCAGGCCCATGCCCTGCAGCCCGAGCCAGGCCCCCAGCAAGGCCGTGAGCTTGGCGTCGCCCAGGCCAAGAGCAGGGCGGCCAAGCAGCTTCTCGCCCAGGGCGCTGAGCCCTTCGAACGCGAGCAAGCCCACGGCGGCAGCGAGCAGGTGGTTAACCAGCATCTGGCGGGCAATCTCCTCCGACTGACTGATCCCCAGCAGGGAGGTGACGACCAGACCCCCCACCAGACCCCAGCGACAGAGCGGCTCAGGCAGCCACAGGTGATCGGCATCGATCAACACCAGAGGAATCAGCAGGCTGATCAGCGCCCAGCCGGCCAGCAGCAGCAACCAGAACGGCGGCGCGCCCATGGCGGTGGGGCGGGCCAGCACGACCGCCACCCAAAGCCCGGCGGTCAGCAGTTCCACCAGGGGGTAACGGGCAGAAATCGGTGCGTTGCAGTGGTTGCAGCGGCCCCGCAGCCACAGCCAGCCCAGCACCGGCAGATTTTCCTGCCAGGCCAGTGTGGCGCCGCAGTGGGGGCAGTGGCTGGGGGGCGAAACGATCGATTCGCGGCGCGGCAGGCGCCAGGCCACCACGTTGAGAAAACTGCCGAGGCAGGCGCCGAGCAGGGCAGCCAGCACGGTGATCGGTTCGATGCTGGTGGGGGTCATGGACGGCGGGTGTTGCGGGAGCGTGCGCCCCGCCCACCAATCATCTCCAGCGGGATGAACCGCTCCTCCGGCAGCAGCACCGGGGCTTCGAACACCACCCGACCCTGATCGGTGGCCTCTTGCAGCACAATCCCCAGCGGTTCGCTACCGCCGGGGACGTGTTCGCAGTAGTGGAAATAAACCTGACGGGCTCGCCGCAGCACATCGCCGCTGTTGATCCGATCCCAGCGCATGGAATGGTTGGCCGCGCTGCCGGCCCCGCGAATCACGAATGACGGCGGGACGGAACCGGATGGGGAATCAGGAGATGTGGCGATGGAAATCGTCCTCCCCCGGCGCGATCGTCGGGCGCAGCCTAATCGGTCAGGAGAGGCTCTTCTTATCTTCGATCAGCCGGTGGATGATCGGCGTGAGGATGAGCTCCATGGCAAAGCCCATCTTGCCGCCGTTCACCACGATGCTCGTGGGGCTCGACATGAAGGAGCCATTGATCATCCGCAGCAGGTAGGAGAAATCGATCCCCCACTTCTCACGCGCTCCCTTGCGGAAGTGGATGATCACGAAGCTTTCGTCCGGGGTGGGGATGTTGCGGCAGATGAACGGGTTGGAGGTGTCCACCGTGGGCACCCGCTGGAAGTTGATGTCAGTGCGGCTGAACTGGGGGCAGATGTGGTTGATGTAGTCGGGCATGCGCCGCAGGATCGTGTCCACGATCGTTTCGGCGGAGTAGCCCCGCTCGGCGTTGTCACGGCTGATCTTCTGGATCCATTCCAGGTTGGCGATCGGCACCACGCCGATCAGCAGGTCGACCAGCGAGGCCACGTCGTAGCCATCCCCTTCCACGCCGCCGTGCAGGCCTTCGTAGAACAGCAGATCGGTGCCGGTGGGGATCTCTTCCCAGGGGGTGAACTGACCGGGATCCAGCTGGGTGCCGAGCCGGGCATTGTGCTCGGCGGCTTCCTCGACCGAGTGCAGGTAATAGCGCTTCTGGCCGTTGCCGGATTCGCTGTAGGCACGGAACAGATCCTCGAGTTGATCGAAGAGGTTGGCTTCCGGACCGAAGTGGGAAAAGTTGATGCCGCTGGCCTGGGCCTTGGCCATCTCCTCCTTCATCGGGCCGCGCTCGAAGCGGTGGAAGCTGTCGCCTTCCACCACCACCGGCTGGATGCCCTCCCGTTGGAAGATGTGCTCGAAGGCGCGCTTGACCGTGCTGGTGCCTGCGCCCGAGGAACCGGTGACAGCCACGACCGGGTGACGTTTGGACATCGGTGCAGCGGGGGAGAAACGAGGCTGTGAGTTTGGCAGGTCGCCGGTCAGAGGGCTTGCAGCAGCCGATCACCGATCGCGCTGCAACCCAGCTGTGTGCAGCCATCGGCCAGGCCGGCTTCACCGATCAGGTCAGCAGTGCGGCAGCCCGCCGCCAGCACGCTGTCCACCGCGCGCTCCAGAGCATCAGCGGCCTCAGGCCGCTGCAGACCAACCCGCAGCAGCATGGCGGCCGACAGCACCATCGCCATCGGATTGGCCACGTCCTGGCCGGCAATGTCGGGCGCTGAACCGTGCACCGGCTCGAACAAACCTGGCCCATCGCTGCCGAGGGAAGCGGACGGCAGCATGCCGATGCTGCCGGTGAGCATGGCGGCTTCGTCGCTGAGGATGTCGCCGAAGAGGTTGCCGGTGAGCAGCACATCGAACTGCTTCGGCCAGCGCACCAGCTGCATGGCGGCGTTATCGACGTAGAGGTGGCTGAGCTCCACAGCCGGATGGTCGGCGGCCATCGCCGTGACCCGGTCACGCCAGAGCTGGCTCACATCGAGCACGTTGGCCTTGTCGACCGAACACAGCCGCCCGCGGCGCTCGGCCGCCAGCTGGAACGCCACCTTGGCGATGCGATCGATCTCGTAATCGCTGTAGGCCATGGTGTTGAAGGCGCGCACATGCCCACCGGCTTCCACCCGGCCCTTCGGGGTGCCGAAATAAATGCCGCCGGTGAGTTCGCGCACCACCAGCAGGTCAACGCCCTCGATCACCTCGGGCTTGAGGCTGCTGGCGCCCGCCAGAGCCGGAATGATCTTCACCGGGCGCAGGTTGGCGAACAGACCAAGGCCGGCCCTGAGGGCCAGCAGGCCGCTTTCGGGGCGCTGCTCGCGCGGAAGAACGTCGTAGCGGGGGCCGCCGATCGCCGCGAGCAGCACCGCATCGCTCTGGCGGCAGGTCTCGAGCGTGCGCTCCGGTAGGGGCACCCCGCAGGCATCGATCGCTGCCCCCCCCACCGGCTGTTCGTCGAAGCTGAGCGAAAAGCCGTGGCTGGCGCTCACCGCCTCCAGCAGCCGCCTGGCCACCGCCGTGATCTCCGGACCGATGCCGTCGCCGGGCAGGAGGGTGATCCGGTACGTGGTCATGCGTTCAGCCGAGGCGGCGGGGGCAACTGGCGAGATTACCGGCTCAGCTGCTGACACCGGCGAAGGGCCCTCAGGGATCGCCTGCGGCGGCCTTGAGCTGGCGCACGCTGCGGGCCAGCTCCGGCAGCTTGCTGAAAGCCGCCGAGCAGCGCAGCCACAGCCGGTTCGGGATCGCTGGGTAGCCGCTCACTACCTCGCCGGCGGCGATGTCGCCATGCAACCCCGACTTGGACGAGGCGATCGCCCGATCACCGATCGTGGTGCGGTTGGCCACGCCCACCTGGCCCGCCAGGATCACACCATCGCCGAGACGGGCACCGCCGGCGATGCCCACCTGGGCCGCCAGCGCACACCCCCTGCCGGTGACGACGCCATGGCCGATCTGCACGAGGTTGTCGATCTTGGTGCCGGCGCCGATGCGCGTTTCCCCCACCGAGGGACGATCGATGGTGGTGCCGCAGCCCACTTCCACCTGCTCCTCCAGCACCACCAGGCCGGTCTGGGGCATCTTGCGCCAGCCAGTGGCGGTGGGCACAAAGCCGAACCCCTCCGAGCCGATCACGGCATTGGAGTGCACCACGCACCCGCGCGCCAGACGGCTACCGGGATGGAGCACCGCATTGGCGTGCACCTCGCAACCCTCCGCCAGCTGCACGTCCGGGTAGAGCACCACGCCGGCATGAAGCACGCAGCCCTCACCCACCAGGCAATCGGCGCCCACCACCACGTGGGCGCCGATGTGCACACCAACGCCGACACGAGCGCTCGGATCGATCACGGCAGACGCGTGAATGCCGGCGGGCCATTGCCGGGGCGGATGCAGGGCCGCCAGGGCCTCGGCGAACCCCAGCCGCGGATCCTTCAGGGCCACCCAGGCCAGGCCTTGCTGCTGGGCCAGCTGCTGCAGCTCCGGGTCGAGCGGCAGCAGCAGGGCCGAGGCGCGGCAGCTGGCCAGGGCGGCGCTGAGCTGGTGGCCGGGTTCCAGAAACGAGAGCTGGCCGGCGATGGCCTGATCCACGGCAGCCGCCCCGCTCAACACGGGGTCATCTGCGAGATGCCGCGGTGCTGCGTCAGTGAGCACGCCCTGTTGGGCGAGTTGGAGCAGCAGGGTGCTGAAGCGCATGCTGCCGGTGCCGCGAACTGAGGCCGGATCGTAGGCCTGCTTTGCGGTCAGTCGGTGACGGGTGCCAGGGCCGTGAGCACCAGATGATCCCGGTGCACCACCGCTGCTCCCGCCGGTTGCTGCAGCTCCCGCTGCACGGCGCTGCTGCTGAGGCCCAGCACCTGCTGCACCTCCTCGCTGCTCAAAGCGCAGAGGCCCCTGCCGATCTCCTCCCCCTGAAGCGACACCAGCCGCACCGCGTCCTGGCGCCCGAACTGGCCCTCCACGGCGCGGATTCCCACCGCCAGCAGCGAGGCACCGCGCTCCACCAGCGCTTGCTGGGCCCCGGCATCGATCACCAGATCCCCCTTGGGCAGCAGGGCGTGGGCCATCCAGCCCTTGCGATCGGCCAGGGGCTGGCGGCTTGGTTGAAACACTGTTCCCACCTTTTCGCCGGCCACCAGTGCCTCCAGCACGCTCGGATCGCGGCCATCGGCCAGCCGCACCCGCACCCCGCTGGAGGTGGCGATGCGGGCGGCGGTGAGCTTGGTGGTCATGCCGCCGGTTCCCCAGCGCCCGCCGCCGCTGGCCACGCCGCTGAGCTGGGCCAGCTCCTGGAGGTCGCGCACCTCTTCGATCGGTTCGACGTTGGCATCGCTGCGGGGATCCCCGGAGTAAAGACGGTCGACATCTGTGAGCAGCACCAGTTCCTCGGCGCCGATCGCCACCGCCACCAACGCGGAGAGGGTGTCGTTGTCGCCGAAACGCAGTTCGTCGGTGGCCAGGGTGTCGTTTTCGTTCACGATCGGGATCACGCCCCAGCCCAGGAGGTGCTCGAGGGTGCGGCAGGCGTTCTGGTAGCGGCGGCGCGAGGCCAGGTCGCCGCGGGTGAGCAGCACCTGGGCCACGCAGACGCCATGGGCCGCAAAGGCTTTGGCATAGAGCCCCATCAGCTGGCCCTGCCCCACCGCCGCCGCCGCCTGCAACGCCACCACTTCGGTGGGGCGCTGCGTCAGCTGCAGGGCGTGGCAGCCCAGGCCCACGGCGCCACTGGTCACCAGAGTGACCTGATCGCCACGGCGGCGCTGCTGGCTGAGGCTGGCCGCCAGATCGGCGATCACGCAGGCGGTGTCGCGATCGGCCGCCCCCCGCAACAGGCTGGTGCCCACCTTGATCACACGGCGCGTCATCCCTTCAGATCCGCTCCCACCAGCCGCGCCAGCCGCACTTCCAGCCGCTGCAGGTGATCAACGCGGCAAGGCATCCCATGCACATCCACCGGCTTGGCCAGCACCGTGAACAGGCCAAGCCGGTTGCCGACCAGCACATCGGTGAACAGGCGATCCCCCACCACCGCCACCTGCCGCGGCGGCAGATCCAGTTCGGCCAGCACCCGGCGCAGGGTGCTGCGCCGGGGCTTGCCCGCCGAAATGGTGTAAGGCAGGTCGAGCTGATCGGCCACCGCACCGATGCGGCGCCGGGAGGGGTTGTTGCTGAACAGGTGAATGCGCAGGTGCGGCTTCGCCTGAATCAGCCACTGCTCCACCGCAGGCGGCAACTGCGACTGCCGGCGCGGGATGAGGGTGCGATCCACATCCAGCACCAGCGCCTTGATGTTCTGGTCGAACAGGCGCTGCAGCGGCAGTCCGGCCAGGCTGGTTTGCAGCTCCCAATCCGGTTGCAGCAGGTGGCGGGAGGTCACCCAGCACTCTCCCGATCGTCGAGTTCAGCCTCGATTCTGGGCTGCACGCGGTCGAATTCCTCGCCTTCCACCAGCACGGCTTCGCCGTTCTGCATGCGGGCCACCACGAAGAAGGGATCCAGCGGGATGTACAGGCCGTACTCCTGGTCTTCGACCATGAAACTGACGAGCAGCTCGTAGGTGTCGGTGTCGGTGTCGTCGTCGTCGCCGTCCTCGTCGTCGAGATCCTCCGGATCGGGCTCCTCCAGCTCACCGCTCACCGTGAGCGTGACGGCGGAACGCACCAGGGTGAGGTCGTGCTCCTGCAGCACCACATCGGCCACCGACAGGATCGGCTCGGTGGCATCGAGGGTTTCGATCGGCTCCGGTTCGTCGTCGCCCTGCATCCGGAACAGGCAGACCGGGGTATCGACCGGGGTGAGCAGGGCGTAATCCTGCCCATCGAGCGGAATCAGTTGTTCGAGGAAGCAGAGCAGCTGGCGGTCGTGGTCGTCACGGACGAGAACCGTGGGCACGTCACCGGATCCTGTGATCGAGGGGCCTTCGGCACTCATAGAGGGGGAGTCAGACCTTCTCAGAATGTCGCAGCGTCGGCCTGCTGTCCGTATGTGGGGTTGCCAAGGTCACCGGCTCGTCACCTTCCCGCAACCATTGCTCCAGCAGCAGCGCCGCAGCGGCGCTGTCGAGGGCGCCGCTGCGGTCACCGTGCAGCCGGTGGCGTTCGCCCGCTTCCCAGCTGCTGCCGTGCTCATCCACCCAGGCCAGCGGCAGCTTCAGGTGGCGGGCCAGCCGTTCCCCATAGCGACGGCAGTGGGCGGCCTGGGGCGTCGGCTGCTGGCGGCTGTCAAGCGGCAGGCCCACCACCAGCGCTTCCACCCGTCGGCTCAAGCTGAGGGCGCGCAGGGTTTCGAGGTCGTGGGCGTAGGTGCCGCGGGCGAGCGCCGGCAGGGGCGTGACCGTGAGCCCGAGCGGATCGCAGCCCGCCAGGCCGATGCGGCGCCGGCCCACATCCACGGCCAACACAGAGCGGGGCTGCGGTGGCCTGGGCCGTTGTGGCGCAGCGGGGGCAGCGTTCACCGTGCGGCGGACAGGGCGCTGGAGCAGGCGCCATGGGCCCGCGATGGCCGGGCGACTGGCGTGAGCGCCGAGGGCCCAACGGGGGTAGGCACCGTGCGGCGGCGCGGCTTGAACGGGTCAAGCACGGTGTCGAGGCGCCAGTTGGCGGCGCGGCTGCTGATCTGCTCATGACGCCGCCACACGCTGCGGGCCATCAGCAGACGCTCGCCTTCCGGGCTGGCGCCGATGCTGCGCAACCAGGCGCAGCGCTCAACGTCGCCGGCATCGCTGCACAGGCGCACCGCCGAATCGCTGGCCACCGCCTGGATCAGCAGCTGCTCCAGCTCCGGGCCATGCAGGCGCGACCAACCGGGATGCACCGTGAGCTGCACGTCCACCGGGCCATGGCCCTGGTGGTGCAGCCGGCGCACGCCAGCCACCGCCTGCTGACGGCTGGGGTCGAGCCAGAGGGCGCCGGGGCCGTTGCTCTGATCGAGCAGATCTTCCATCCGTCGGTCGAGCAGCTGGCGCAGCAGCGCCGGGCAGGCCGCCTGCTCCAGATGCAGCAGCAAACCGGCGGTGCGCCTGTTCAGGGGCCGCAGCTGGAGGTCGCCGGGCGGAGCCAGCGCCGGACCCGGCTCGGCCGGCGCGCTCCACAGCCAGGAGATTTCGTGCCGCAGCGGCTGAAAGCCCTGCTCCCGCAGGAGCGCCAACCGGTCGGTGTCGGTGCTGTCGCAGCGGGCGATCCAGCTGGCCGCGCCGCTGCAGCGGTGCAGCGCCTCGCGCAGCAGGGCTGCCTGGATCTCCTGGCCGCTGAGGCTGCCAGGCCGCTGCAGCGCGCTGCGCGCCACCCGTAGGGCCTCCACTCCCCAGCAGCTGCCGCTGCGGTTGAGGCGCCGCACCACGCTCAGCCCGAGCATGCAATCAGCCGCCACGTAGGCCACAAACACCTCAGGAGCCAGCGGCGGCCGCTGCACCAGGGCACTCAGCAGGCGCTCCGGCTGGCGCAGCAGCAACGAGCGCTGCAGCAGCGGCTGCAGATCAGCAAAGGCAGGATCGTTCAGCAGCGGCAGAGACCAACCCTGCAACAGTTCGATACGCAGCTCCCCTGGCGCGGCGAGCGGGTCACCTCCCGAGGGGCGTAGGGGGATGGGGTGCCGCACGTGCCATCAGTCGTGACCCGACTGTATCGGTTCTGGACCGGCAGGCCGAGGCAGGTGCCGCCGCCTGGATGTCAGGCGGGACGCACCACCACCAGGGGTGTGCGCTCGTTGGCATTGCCGGCCGGATTCGGCCGCAATGCCCGCAGCAGCAGGCCCTCATCACAGCCATCGCTGGCGGCCAGCACCTTCACCCTGCCTAGGTCGTTCACATCCACCACTGCCACCGGCACGCCCAATGCCCTGGCCAGTTCGCGGCAACTGCGCTCCGGTTGTGCCGGGCCCAGCACGATCGTCTGGTCGTAAGGGGGCGTGGTGCCGGTGATGTCATCGATCAACCGCGCCTGCTCCCCCGCCAGCCGGTAGAAGCCGCCGCGGCTGCCCACCAGCTTCATCAAGGTGCCCGCCAGCCAGGCGCAGAGCACCCGCGCGGGACCGACGTCATCGATCAGGGTCTGCAGGCCGCAGGCGGTGGCCAGGCTGCTGGTGGGATGGAACACCCGGCAGAGCAAGCGGGCCAGGGCCGACGGCTCCACCATGGCCGGGTGCTGGTACCTGCCCTGCATCACCGCCAGCGGTGTTTCGCCGATCGTGAGGATGTCGCCGGGTTGCAGCACGGCCGCGGCGTAGCGGCGCAGCACCTCGGCCGGATCATCCAGCACGCCCAGCAGGTGGGTGGGCAGCGGCAGCACCTGGCAGGCCTCCCCTGTTCGCCAGCGGGCCGTGGCCGGCTGCAGGGGCTCCGGCTTGCGCAGCGGAATCAGCAGGCCATCGCGGCGCTGCAGCCGCCCGAAAGGCCCGTAATTGATCCACAAGACCTCAAGCCAGAGGGTGTCGATCAGGGTGAGCGGATCGATCTGCTGCTGCTCAGCGGCGCCGGCGGCGGGTCGGCCGGCCGGTGCGGCAATCGTGAGCATGACGCGGGCTTCGGTCTGCTTGTGGCCTTTGACGATGTAAGCCGCCCAATAGCCATCGGCGCGGCTGTCTTCATCGGGATGGGCGGCGGTGAGGCGGGCCGTGACCGTGACCCCGCTCAGGTCGCCTTTGCCCAGCAGGGTGGGTCGCAGCTCCACTTCCGGCACCATCACCTCCATGCGGGCATGGCGGTTGCTGAGGCGCAGCACGCCGTCCACGCTGATGGCCGCAGTGACGGCTCCTGGGGATGCCTCAGTGGCGCTGCCAGCCGCCGGCTCGTGCACCGTCCAGCTGTGGGAATCGAGCCGCAGCGGTGAGGCGGGCCGCAGCCGGTGGCGCAGCTCCAGCCACAGCAGCAGGGCGCCGAAGCCGAGGGCGGCGATCAGGGCCAGGCACAAAGGAATTGGCAATGGGGCCACGGAGTGCGCAGGAGCGGCGAAACAGCGGGAGCGTAGGTGCTGGCCACAGCAGCGACCTAAGTTCCTGGGCGGCAGGACGCCGGCACGCCATGAAGAAGACCTTCGTTCTCGATACGAACGTTCTGCTGCACGACCCGCGGGCACTGGTGCGTTTCGAGGACAACAACGTCGTGATTCCGATCGAAGTGGTCGAGGAGATCGATCGCTTCAAACGGGACAGCAGCGAGAAGGGCCGCAATGCCCGCCAGGTGTCGCGCCTGCTCGACGGCTTGCGCGAGAAGGGCAACCTGGCGGAGGGGGTGGAGATCGACCCGATCGCCCACGGCCAGCTGAAGGTGGTGTTCTGCCGCAGTGAAACGCTCAGTCAGCTGCCGCCGGAACTGAAATCCGGCAACGGTGACAACAACATCCTGGCGGTGGCACTGGAGCAGCGCCTGCAAGGCGTGATGGGCAGCCAGCCGCCCGTGATCCTGGTCACCAAGGACACCAACCTGCGCATCAAGGCGGATGCGGTGGGCCTGATCGCTCAGGACTACACCAGCGACAAGGTGGCGATCGCCGATCTCTACCCCGGCACCGCCGAGTGGTGGGTGAGCGCCGCGCAGATGGAGCAGCTGCAGCGCGAGGGCAGCCTGTGCGTGGCCGAGCTGCCGCCGTTGCCACCGGAGGCTCCGCTGCTGCAGGCCAATGAGGGCGTGACCCTGGTGGATATGGCGCAGCCCGGCCACACCCTGCTGGCCCGCTATTGCGCCGCTGCCGCCCAGTTGCGGCCCCTGCCCAAGGTGTCCCGCGCCAAGCTGGGCCGGGTGTCAGCGCGCAACCGGGAGCAGACCTTCGCGCTTGATCTGCTGCTCGATGCCTCGATCCAGCTGGTAACGCTGGTGGGCAAGGCCGGCACCGGCAAGACGCTGCTGGCCCTGGCGGCCGGTCTGCATCAGGTAGCCGATGACCACACCTACGAGCGCCTCTTGGTGACCCGGCCCGTGATCCCCCTCGGCAAGGACATCGGCTTTCTGCCCGGCGATCTTCAGGAAAAGATGGGTCCGTGGATGCAACCGATCGTGGACAACCTCGACTATCTGCTCGGCAGCGACGAAGCGAACCCGTCCCAGGCCCGCGGCGCCCGCAGCGCGCGCAACAACTGGCTGGATCTCAAGAGCATGGGCCTGTTGGAAGTGGAAGCCATCAGCTATATCCGCGGTCGCTCGATTCCCAACCAGTTCATGGTAGTGGATGAAGCCCAGAATCTCACCCCCCACGAGGTGAAAACGATCGTGACCCGCGTGGGCGAAGGCACCAAGATCGTGTTCACCGGTGATCCCTACCAGATCGATAATCCCTATGTGGATGCCGACAGCAACGGGCTGACCTGGTTGGTGGAGAAGTTCAAGGGCCAGGAGCTGGCCGGCCACGTGACCCTGTTGAAGGGAGAACGCTCCGCCCTGGCGGAACTGGCGGCCAATCTGCTCTGAGCCGCTCAGATCATTCGGGCGGGATCGATGCAGCGGTCGAAGGCTTCAGGGCTGATTTCCCCGAGCACCAGCGCCGCTTCCCGGAGGCTGAGCCGGTGCACGTGGGCGTGGCGAGCGATGCGGCAGGCGCCGTCATAGCCGATGGCGGGAGCCAGTGCGGTGACCAGCATCAGGCTCTGATCGAGCAGGGTTCCAATGCGGGTGCGATCGGGTTCGAGCCCTTCAATGCAGTGCTCACGGAAGGCGTGGCAGCCGCCGGCCAGCAATTCGATGCTCTGGAGCAGGTTGAGCGCGATCAGGGGTTTGAACACGTTGAGCTCGAAGTTGCCCTGGCTGGCTGCCATCTGCACGGCGGTGTTGTTGCCCATCACGTGCACAGCCACCATCGTGAGGCTCTCGCACTGGGTGGGATTCACCTTGCCGGGCATGATGCTGGAGCCCGGTTCGTTCTCCGGCAACACCAGTTCCCCCAGCCCGCAGCGGGGCCCGCTGGCCAGCCAGCGGATGTCGTTGGCGATCTTCATCAGGCTGCCCGCCAGCACCGTGAGCGTGCCATGGGCACCGGCCAACGGCTCATGGCCCGCCAGCGCCTGGAACTTATTGGCGGCGCTGGTGAACGGCAAGCCGATTCGTTCCGCCAGCCGCGCGGCCACCGCTTCGCCGTAGCCCTTGGGGGCATTGAGGCCTGTGCCCACCGCCGTGCCGCCGATCGCCAGCTGCAGCACCTGGGGCAGGATCAGGCGGATGCCGTCGGCGGCCAGCTGCAGCTGGGCCACATAGCCGCTGAACTCCTGGCCGAGGCTGAGCGGCACCGCATCCTGCAGGTGGGTGCGGCCGATCTTGATGATGCTGCGGTAAGCCTCGGCCTTGGCGGCAAGGGTGGCGGCGAGCGCCTCCACCGCCGGCAACAGGGTGCGTTCGAGCTGGATCACCACGGCGATGTGCATCGCGGTGGGAAAGGAGTCGTTGCTCGACTGGCTCAGGTTGACGTGGTCATTCGGGTGCACCGGGTGCTTGCTGCCCAGCACCCCGCCAGCGGCTTCGATCGCTCGGTTGGCGATCACCTCGTTGACGTTCATGTTCGTCTGGGTGCCGGAGCCGGTCTGCCACACCTTGAGCGGGAATTCCGGATCGAGCGCCCCTGAGGCCACCTCCTCGGCAGCCGCCACGATCAGCGCCGCCAGCTCAGGCGTCAGCCGGCCCATGGCGCTGTTCACCTCGGCGCAGGCCGCCTTGAGCTCGCCGAAGGCATGCACCAGCTCCAGCGGCATCGCCTCACCGAAGGGGAAGAAGTGCAGGGAGCGCTGGGTCTGGGCGCCCCAGTAGTGCTGGGCCGGCACCTCCACTGGCCCGAGGCTGTCGGTTTCGGTGCGGGTGGCCATCAGCTGCCGGACACCACTTCGCTGTTGAGCTCGTTGAAGCTGCGGGTGCTGGTGGCCCGTTCGCCGCCGGCGGGCTCCAGGCCGGTGGCTTCCGTCAGCACGGTGCTGATCGTGGTGGTGTTCACCTGGCCGTTGGCATCGAGCAGCACCTTGCCCTCGCCATCGAAGACCACCACCTGGGGAATCGTGCCGTTCCAGTAGTGCACGGGATCATCGGGACCCTGATCCTCCAGGCCCTGCAGGGGATCGGTGGTGAGCGGGATCAGCTCCACATTGCGGCCCCACAGGCGCTGCAGCTCCGAAAGCACCGGCGCGAACTGCTTGCTGTCGGCGCTGTCATCGAGATAAAACACCAGCACCACGGGGCGATGGTCGGCGCGGGCCTGGGCCAGCGTGCTGCGGGGCGGCACCAGCGAGCCGTTGCCCGCGTAGAGGGCATAAATGTTGCCGTCGTAGCTGTTGGTGGTGAGCGAAGCCAGCGCCGGCCGTGGGGCTACCAGCAGCAGCAGTGCCACCAGCAGCGCCAGGCTGCGGCGGATCAGGGAAGGAAAGGCGGTAGGGCGCAGCAACCGGAGCGGGAAGCGGGTTGGGGCCATTGTGACGTCCAGCGCGAAAGGCCAGGGCTCAGCCGCCGCTCATGGGCGGTTGATGCCCTTGCCCATCCCCTGCAGGATGCCCCGGCCGATCAGGCCGATGGCCCGGCCGATCACCTGGGTGAGCACCACCACCAGCAGATCGCCCAGCTGCCGCAGGAACGACTGCAACTGCGGTGCCAGGGCATCACGGGCTTCGAGGGCCAGCGTGACCGCCTGCTGCAGCCAGCCCAGCTGCTGCAGTTCGCGGTCGCGGGGCTCGGTGAGCAGCAGCGGCGTGATCCGGCCGGCTTCCAGCCGGTACAACAGACGCCGGCTTTCGTAGAGCTGGATCGGCCGCTCGAACCAGCTGCTCCAGCGCTGCTGAGCATTGAGCTGGTTGCGCAGGCGCTCCAGGCTGCGGGTGGCCAGCAGCTCATGCACCAGCAGATAGCGCCTGAGCTCCGGCCAGTCACCGCAGCAGGCCAGCAGCTCGGCGCTGATCAGCTCAGCCGTGCGGATCAGCCAGTTGCTCACCAGGGCTTCGAGGTGTAGCAGAGCGGTGGGCTCATCGGGAGACAGCAGGCGGCCTTCCACCAGCAGCGGTTGGCCGCCCATCAGCGCGCTCAGCATCGGCAGTGAGGCGGGCAGTTCCGGGTCGTCGTTGGTGAGCACGGTGGTGCTGGTGAGCTGGTCGGCCACCGGCAGCAGCACCCCATCGAGGGGAAGCCGCACGTAGGCGCCGGCCACCTGCCGCAGGGCGTGGCGGCGCAGCTCCGGCTGCAGTTCCTGCCAACGGGCCTCCAACGTGTCGTTAGCGGGCCGTTCCTGCCGCAGCCGCACCAGCAGTTGATCGAGCTGGCCCAGCAGGGCGAGCAGCAGGTCGCGGCGCCGCTCCACGCTCAGCCCCTGCAGCGCAAACAAGGTGCCGGCGTGCGGATCAAGCGGCCCCGCCAGGCTGGCGTCCTGCAGCCGTTGACGAATGGCGCTCCACACCCCTTCGGCGGTGCGGTGCCGCAGGGTGATCGCCGTGCTGCCACTGGCGGGGGGCTGTGGCAGCTGGCCCGTTGCAGCAGGCTCCGGCAGGCCAGCGTCGTCGCTGATCAGGGCATCACCCCAGGCCAGCACCAGCGGCCCCCACAGCCAGAGCAGCAGGGAGCGGGCGGCGCCGAGCTCCCGCAGACGGCCTTCCAGGATCAACTGCAGCAGGAAGGTATCGGGCGGTGGATTCAGCAGGCGGCGGCACAGGCGCAGCTCGGCATCGATCTGCTGCAGGCCGCTCTGCAGCAGCCATTGCCCCAGCCCGATCGGCCCCATCAGCGGCGTGACCTCAGCGGCTGGAGCACCATCGCCCTGAAGATCCACCACCCGGCCACCGGCCAGCAGGGTGCCCACCGCAGCCAGCAACGCCTCGGGATCGGGATCCTGCAGCAGGCCGGCGACGGGAAGCTGCAGCAGCCAGTCGGTGGAGCAGCCCGGCTGCGCGGGCAACAGCAACAGCAGGGGAGCAGGCTGCCAGCGTTCTTCCAGCCGTTGCAGCTCCCGCAGCAAGGCGGCCGGCTGCACCGGTGAGCTCAGGCTCCAGATCAGCAGCTGGGGCGCCCGGCTGCAGGCGGCTGGATCGGTGAACACCTCAGCGGCGCAGGGGGCGGCGCTCAACAGACGGCTGAGGCCATCGCGCAGCAAGGGGCCGGCGAACAGCAGGATCCTGGGACGGTGTGCTGCCGTGGATGGAGCGTCCTCAGGGGCTGGTGTCACTCGTGGCGTGCGGTCATTAGGGCCAAGGTAACGAGCCTGCGGCGATTTCTCCAGCGTGAACGCAGGCCATTGGCGCGAAAAGATGCGTGCCGGCTGCTGAGCCGATCGCGATCTGCCTGTTCTGGGTTTTGTCTGTCTGAGGATGGACGGTGGGGATAGTTGGTGGCGGCGTCAGGGGAGAGGTAACATTTTCTGGGCAAGAGGGCCGCTCACTCGGGCAAGATTTTAAGAGAATTGGAGTGAGGTTTTCAGAGAATGGGGGATTGATACGGAAAGGCCGCACAAAGCAAAGGCATGAAAAGCAGGCACTAACAAGCAGAAGAAGTTGTATGCATCAAGATGGCGCAGTCAGCTATTGCCATCTGGCAAGCAAGACATTGGCCAAGTCGCTCAGCAACCGAATGAGTCGAAAGACAGGCGGAAATTACCGCATTTCAACGGAACACCTCGGCCACCGATAACGGCTGCGTGGAGAACACCCATGTCGGACGATTTGGCTCTCACCGGCGCCGCACGCTCAGTGGCGCAGCACACTCACCGGCGCCACACGCTCAGTGGCGGGGCCGGCCGGCCAGTTGCAGGGTGTACGACTCGATGGTGTAGCCGGTGAGTTCTTCGATGCGGTGGACCAGTTCCGCAGGGAGCACCACATCAAGATCCTGGATTTCGCCGCTCTCCAGGCAGGTGAGGTGGCTGTGGGGGTCGCTGCGGTAGCCATAGAGGCGGCCATTGGCGCGATCGAGGCATTCGATCACCCCAGCGCTCTGCAAGGCTTCGAGGTTCTGATACACGGAGGTATGGCCGATGCGGCGTCCTTGCTGATTGAGGCGCTCGAAGATGTCACGCGCGCTCAGGTGGCGCTGTTCCTGCCAGAGCAGTTCGAGCACGAGCTTGCGCTGGCGGCTGAGGCGCATGCCCAGATCGCGGCAGCGCTGGAACACTTCCAACACCCCTGCCAGGGCGGCGGGGCCTGTGCTCTGCCCGTTGTTCAGCGGTGGGGCAGACGCAGCCTTCACACGTGGATACGAATGCTTTACCTCAATCTTAATCGATTCTCCCTGTGCCAAGGGAAAGGCCCTTAGCAGACGCTGGGCGGAATCGGATCCTGTAAGCGCTCCGGTCCTACGGCCTGCAGCGCTTCACGAAAATCGATCGCCCCGTCATAGAGCGCTCGGCCCACGATCACCGCCTCCACACCCAGCGGCTCCAGGGCCAGCAAAGCAAGCAGATCGGTGAGCGACCCCACGCCGCCGGAGGCGATCACCGGCACGGTGCTGGCGGTGGCCATCGAGCGCAGCGCCTCGAGATT
>CALFOF010000272.1 GCA_937919075.1 uncultured Cyanobium sp.
GCAGCCCAGGGAGAGCTCATTCATTTTTTCGATAGCGACGATCTTGCCCTGCCCAACCTGCATCAAGGGCAGATAGAAGCCCTTGAGAAAAGCTGCGCTGATCTCGCTTATTCTCCCTGGGTGAAGGTAAGCCTGGGACGAGAAGATGCACCCCAATCCAACCCTATTCTTCAAGCCCATGGCCTGCCAGCCGGAAACCTGATCCGTGCGCTGCTTACCAATTGGTCGATCGTGCCGATCTGCTGTCTGATCCGTCGCAGCGTGATCGAACGCACCGGCGGCTTCCCTGAAGATCTGCGCACCGGTGAAGATCAACTGTTCTTTCTTCGGCTGCTACTCGCAGGTGCCACCGTGGTCCACAGCCCCGGTACGTTGGTGTTCTACCGCGCCGATAACGACGCGAAACTCAGCGATCCTCGCAGCCCTGCCGCCCTTGCCCGCCGTCACCAGGATTGGGCGCGCTTCCTGCTGGCGGCCCGGAGTGAATGCCAACACTTTGGCATCGATCCCTGCCGCTGGTTCGGCTTCCGGCGACGGGCCTGGGAGGCCCGCCTCGATCTTGAAGTGGCAGGATTGTTCGACGATCCCCTTTGCGATGCCCTCGCAGCCATGACCGCCGCGTCCCACCCGGACTCTCTCTACGCCCTTCACCGCACCCTGCAGCGCAAGCGGGATGGGTTGCAGGCACGTCTCGGTGCCGGCCGCGCCCACCGCAGTTTCCGTACCAGCCGCTGGCAGCGGAGCGATTGGCAGCACCTGGCCCGCCTCATTGCCACCCAGCCGTGAAGCTGCTGATCCTTGAGGAGGCCCTTCAGGGGGGAGAGGGCCACTGGCCCAGCTACATCGGCACCATCGCTGCCGGGCTGCGCTCCGCTGGTGATGAGGTGGAGGTGCTGGTGCACCGTCAGGCCTCGCCCGAGGTGATCAGCGCCGTGGGCGGCACACCCTGGCTCAGCCGCAACTGCTGGACCGACCAGCGCCGTCAAGGGGCCATCGGTGGCCTGCGCCACAACCTGCGTTTTGCCCGTGAGGTGAACGCCTGGTTGAACAGCCACACCCCCCCCGACTGGGTGTGCTCTCTCACGGTGCGGCAGCAGCACTTACTGGCTCTCACTTGGCTGGCCACCCGCCCGCAGCAGCGGCCGACCCCGCGGTTTCTGCTGCTGTTTGTGCAGGGGTTCGGCACCACCACAGGCGCCGGAGAGCCCACCACCTTCGCCGCTACTCCCGCCAACCGCCTGGCCCGCTGGTGTTTCCAGCGCCTGGGCCCAGCCGTGCGGAGTGGAGCCGTGGTCCTGGCAGCTGAAACGGCCGCGATGCAGGCGGAGCTGCGTCGCTTCAGCGGGCTGCCTGTGGCGCTTTTCCCCCACCCTGTGCCCGATGCGCCTGCGCCCGGGGTAATCGATCGGCGGGAGGCTGGGCGGATCACCATCACCTGCCCAGGCTTCGCCCGCCACGAAAAGGGAAACGACCTGCTGCAGGAGGCCTGCCTGCTGCTTCGGGGGGATCGCCGAGCCGAGCGGCTCCATGTGGTCTGCCAGTGGCCGGCACCATTCACCCTGCCAAACGGCACCGCGCTCCTACCCGATCGAGAGCTGGTCGCCAGCGGCCGCTACGAACTTCTGAACCAGAGCCTTGATGCCGCGGCCTACGCCGCCTTGCTGGCACGCACGGATCTGGTGATCCTTCCCTACCGCCGTCTGAGCTACCACAATCGCGTTTCTCGTGTGGCCATTGAGGCCGCAGTCCGCGGCCTGCCCCTGATCCACACCCGTGGCACCTGGAGCGAAGAGCTGGCCAGTGCTGCCGGGGGCGGCCTACCGATCGCCGCCGAAACGGCAAAGGCGGTTGCCGAAGCGCTGCTGCAAGCCCTGGAGCACGCCCCGACCCTGCAGCAGGCTGCCAAGGCGGGGGCCGCCGCTATCGCCGCCCATCACTCTGCGGCCGGATTTCGCCGCACCTTGCTGGCCGCCGCCTCTGAGCCGCCAGCCCCATGACCCCCCCTGCTGCCGCGTTGCCACCGCTGCTTTACGTGTGCACGGCGGCACAGGGCGGGATCGCCGCCTATGCCCACGCCCAGACCGAGGCTCTGGTCGCGTTGGGCGTGGAGGTCACCTTGCTGACCCCTCCTGGCTTCAGCCCAGCCGCCCGGGGCGTCCGGCACCTGCCCGTGCTGCTGGCTCCGCCGGCAGCACGGGCAGCTTGCCCGCGCTGGCGCGTCCGGCTGGCCACCGCCTGGGCCATCCTCGGCAACGCACAGATCGTGGCGGAAGCCATCCGCCGCCAGCGGCACCGGCACGTGCTGCTGGCCACCTATTCGGAATACCTGGCGCCGCTCTGGGCCTGGAAGCTGAGAGCCCTGGCCCGCTCCGGCGTCCGCTTCGGTGCCGTCGCACACGATCCCGTCCGCGATTACGTGGTGGGGCCGCTGTGGTGGCACCGCCTGTCGATCGCAGAGGGTTACAGCTACCTGGAGCGGGCCTATTTGCATGAGCCCATCAGCCTCGACACCGGTCGGCCGATGCCAAGCCTGCGCGTGCATGAACTGCCTCACGGCCCCTATGCCACCCCCCTGGCCCAGCGCTCGCCCCTGGACGTGCGCCGAAGCCTCAAGATCCCGGCTGAAGCGCGCCTCTGGCTCAGTTTCGGCCATCTGCGTGATGGCAAAAACCTACCCCTGGTGCTCGAAGCCCTGCGGGATGTGCCCGACGACTGGTTGCTGGTGGCTGGCAGCGAAGCCACCGCAGGACAAACCACTTCCGATCGCTATCGGGCTCTGGCACAGGAGCTGGGGGTGGCCGACCGCTGCCGCTGGCTGGTCGACTACCTGAGCGACGAGCTGGTCTCCGATCTGTTCCAGGCCGCCGATGCGGTGCTGCTCACTTACAGCGCGCGCTTCCGCTCCGCCAGCGGGGTGCTCAACCTGGCGGTGCACCATCGCCGCCCCGTGCTGGCCTCTGCGGGCGCCAGCGCGCTGGGCTCGAGCGTGGAACGCTTCCGGCTGGGGCTGCGGCTGCCACCGGATGATGCCGGAGCGATCCGCGAGGGAATGATGCGGCTGTTTTCTCCCCGCCCCGCTCCCCTGTGGAAACGCTACGAGCTGTCCAACAGCTGGGCGGCGAATGCCGCTGTGGTGGCCCGTACCCTGCTGGCTGACCCCGACGATCGGGACGCCTGCCGATGACGCCACGTTTGCTAGCAGCTGCTCTGGTGGGCTGGTTCTACAACGAACACCTGGGCCGCTGGCCCTCGCGGCGCCTGCGTCTTGCCTACCTGCGCCACTGGTTTGCCCACTGCGACGCCGAAGCCGGTGTGCAGACAGGCTGCCGTTTCCTTCACGGCCGCAACATCTCTCTGGGCCCTCGATCGGTGATCAACCATGGCTGCCTGTTGGATGGAAGGGTGCACCCGATCCGCATCGGCGCCGATGTGAGCATCGGCCCGGAGGCTGCCCTGCTCACTCTCGGCCACGATCCCCGTTCACCCACCTTCGCCGACCGAGGTGGGCCGATGACCATCGGCGATCATGTTTGGATTGGCTACCGTGCTATCGTTCTTCCAGGCTTAAACATCGGCAACGGGGCTGTTGTTGGAGCTGGGAGTGTCGTAACCCGCGACGTGCCCAGCTTTGCAATCGTGGCCGGCAATCCAGCACAGGTGATCGGTACCAGGCCCGAAACTTTGCACTATCAACTCTCCTATCGGCCGTTTCTGCTCTGATGGACTCAGCCCTGACGGTTTTTATTCATATTCATAAATGTGCAGGGTCAAGCCTAGCTGCCGTGATGCGCAGAAATCTGTTCCGCCCCCAACCAGAGCTGGCCGCTTCGCTCGAACTTGATACTCTTACGCCTCCGAATCTGGTGGCCTCCATCTTGCGAACAGCGCGGAGGGATGGCTATGTGATGGGCCATCTGGGCTATGGAGCCCATCGGATTTTTGCCTCCCCATGTCGCTATTTTACGATGCTCAGGGAGCCCCGCGAACGGCTTATCTCACTCTGGCGGCATGCGGCATCCACACCCAATGCTTATTACCATCAGGCAGCCAAAGATCTGAGCTTTGCCTCCTTTCTGGCTCAGCGCAATCCCTTGGAACTCTACAATGGCATGGTGCGATTTCTTTCTGGTGATCCAGCTGGCTTGAATGTGTTCATCAACCCCAAGCCCTTTGGCACACTGGATCAGTCTGATCTGGATCGAGCCTTGCACAACCTTGCCCACCGCTTCGAAGGCTTTGGGTTGGTGTCACAGTTCGACGCCTCTCTGCTACT
Source organism: uncultured Cyanobium sp. (assembly GCA_937919075.1). Lineage (GTDB taxonomy): Bacteria > Cyanobacteriota > Cyanobacteriia > PCC-6307 > Cyanobiaceae > MW101C3. Next base: position 4,274 of record CALFOF010000272.1, read on the forward strand.
CATGAAGCATTCAATGGGATACCGCAACTGCTTCTATGTCCGCCGCAATGAGTCGTCCAGCGCTGTTGCAAAACCTGAGTTTCCAGATCTTGCCCTACCGCTGGTGGAGTTCGATCAGGCGCTTGTAGCTGAAGCCGAGCGCATCTTTCAGCAACGTGTCTCGAGCGACACCAAAGTGCGGGCGTCGCGCCTCAAACGCTTTCGATCGCTTAACCATGCAATGCAGCCGATCACCAAGATCAATCAAGTGCTGCAACAGTCTATCAGCTACTTAAAGCCTTAATGACAGCCATTCAATCGCCTTACCGATCTTCATCGGCTCCCTTGAAAGGAGCAGGGCAATGACGCTCAGGACGCAGGCATACACCAAAGCGCCTCCGCATTCAATCTGGATGATAGATGCTTGATTGCCTGAGCATTGCTGAGCGGCCTCGCCCATCGCCACCAGGTCAGCACCTTTGCATAACGTTTAACGTTGCCTCTGGCATCGGGCGCGCAATCGGCTATCACTCCAGGTCGTTTCCATCCCTACAAGCCCCAGATGCGGAACCTGTTCAGGAGATGGGCGACTTGGTTCGGGTCGCAAGCAAAACCGTGTTCATTCCTGATCGCAACGTTTATGACATGGGCTATCCCTTCACGCGTGGGGAGGAACAGCACTTTCGCAATCTCAATACTCGCTGGCTGTTACGTCTCCCCCTCACAGGCAGCAAGGGCTATCACGTCACCACTGAGGTACTCAGACACTGAAGACACTCAACCATTGAAGACACTGAAGACATTAATACGTCGCCTTTGATCTCTTCGTCCTGATCGCCCCTATTAAGCTGATCCCCTCGATGGCCCGCATGACCAATCTCTTCCCCACCCGCAACCCAGGCCTCAACATCCACCGGCAAACATCCCATGGCGCCGAGCCAGCCCTGCCCTGAACCGATGCGCATCCTGAACATCATTCAGTGCTCAAACCTTGGCGGCATGGAGCAGGCTTCCCTGCGCCTGATGGAGGCCCTCCAGCGCCGCGGGCATGCGCTCTCTGTTGTGTCTCTCCATCCCCTCGGGCCTCTGGCCCCGGCCCTGCTGGCCAGCAGCATCCCCGCCCTCGGTCTCGGCTACGGCCAGGTGCCCCTCTGGCGCTGGCTCCGGCGGCTGCGCCGCGAACTGCGGCGCCAGGCCCCCGATGCCCTGTTGCTCACCGGCCACAGCCTGCCAGCCCTGCTGGCCATTGCCGGCGGTTGCCACGGCCGCCTGGTCCTGGCGATCCACTTCCATCACACCGGTGTGAAGCCACGCTGGTTCTGGTGGTTGTTTTATGCGATCGCCACCCGTCAGTTCAGAGCGATTACCTTCCCTTCCCATTTTGTGCGGCGTGAGGCGATCGCCCTTTATCCCCCCCTGGCCGCCCGGGCACGGACAGTGCGCAATCCCCTGACCCCGCCCGCGCTGATCACCCCCGCCGCCCGTCTGCAGGCCCGGCGAGAACTGGGGCTTTCCCCTGAGGGACCGGTTGTGGGAAACGGCGGCTGGCTCATTCCCCGCAAGCGCTTCGATGTGTTTCTGCAGGTGGCTGCCCGCGTGTTGGCGCACCAGCCGCAGGTGCGCTTCGTGATCGCCGGCGATGGCCCTGAAGCCGCTTCCCTGAAAACCCTCGCCCGGGAGCTGGGGATTGAGCGCTCCGTGCATTGGTTGGGATGGCAGGTGAGCATGGAACCGGTGTACGCCGCTCTGGATCTGCTGTTGTTCCATTCCGACTGGGACGCCATGGGGCTGACGCCCATCGAGGCCATGGCCCGTGGCCTGCCGGTGGTCGCCTCTGTGCTGCACGGAGGTCTGCGAGAGGTGGCGTCTACTCCGGCTGTGGCGGTTGTGCTGGAGCAGCACGATCCCGAGGCACTCGCCTCCCACGTGCTGCGCCTGCTGAGCGACCCTGCTGCCGCCGCCGCCCTCGGCAGCCGTGGTCGGCGGCAGGTTCTCGCCCTCAGCGATTCTGAGGCGATCGCCAGCTGGCATGAGCGTGCATTGGCGGATCCCGCACCTCTCGTCCCGCCTGCGGACCCACTGCCGTAAAAACCCCGTCCTGCTTCTCTGATGCGCTTTCTCGTCCTCTTGGTGAATCTGGTGCCGTATCACCTCGCCCGTTGGGGAGCCGTGGCGCAGCAGGGCCATGAAGTCACCGTTCTGCAACGCCGGACGGGCGACTGCTTCAAGGTGCTGGAAACAAACCCCACGGCAGCACCCTTCGCCGTCCACACCCTTCAAGAGCCAGGTCCCTCAGTACCAGCGCTGCGGCGGCAGGTGGCGCTGTGGATCGAAACCGTGGCACCGGAGGTGGTGGTGGTCAGCGGCTACAGCTTTGCGGAAAGCCTCGCCGCCCTCACAGCCGCCGCCGATCGGAGTCTGCCGGTGGTGCTCTGCTCTGAAAGCAACCGCCATGACGGGGTGCGGCAGCCCTTGGGTGAATGGGTAAAGCGTCGGATTGTGCGCCACGCGCAGGCCGCCTTGGTGGGAGGCGCCGACCACGCCGCCTACCTTCAAGAGCTGGGCATGGATGCTGCCGCCATCTTCCGGGGCTATAACGCTGTGGATAACGATCACTTCGCCAGCGCCAGGCGCTGGCGGCAGCGGGGGAAATCTGCCCGGCTGGAGCTGGGACTGCCGCCTCGTTACCTGCTGGCTGCCAGCCGGTTCACCGAGAAGAAAAATCTGGTGGGCCTCATACAAGGCTATGGCCTCTGGCGCGGCCAGGCCACACAGGCACAGGCGGGGGGCAACCCTGGGCAACCTGACGTGAGCCTGGTGATCGTGGGCGATGGACCCTTGCGTGGCGCCCTGGAGGCGCAAGTGACCGCACTGGGGCTTGAGGGCTGGGTGCACCTGCCGGGCGCTTGCGCTTACGACGCCCTGCCAGCCCATTACGGACTGGCCGAGGCCTTGGTGCATGCCAGCACGGTGGAACAGTGGGGACTGGTGGTGAACGAAGCCATGGCTTCCGGTCTACCGGTGCTGGTGTCGCGCGCCTGCGGCAGCGCTCCGGAGCTGGTGATGCCTGGAGAAAACGGCTTCGTGTTCGACCCTTCCACCCCGGCGGCGATCGCGGCAGCGATTAGCTGGTTTCTGGAGCAGCCCGAGGAGCTTCGTCAGCGCATGGGCGAAGCGAGCCAGAGGATGATCAAGCGCCTGCATCCCGAGGCCTTCGCCCGGGGCCTTGAGGCAGCGGGATGCCATGCCTTGGCCACAGGAAGCACACCACTGAAGGCCGCAGACCGAACATTGCTGTACATTCTGGGCAGTCGGTCCGAGTCCAGTGGCTGAGGCCTGTTGATGTTGGCGTCAGGAAACCCTCAAACCAAGCCGTCTGCATCGCATTCTCGATGACACGATCACCTCGCTTTCCATTGGAGACTTTTGCGGTCGATCACAAAGACTTTTCGGATACGATCGCTTTTGATGATCATAAGATTGCCTTTACTGTGGGCCATTGCTCCGGCCGTTCAGTGCTCGATATCGGTTGTGTCAACCACAAACCCCAGAACTACAAAAGTCGCGATTGGGTCCACAAAGCGATTACGGCGGTATGCAAGGATGTGGTGGGTCTGGATGACTCCACTGAGGGCGTTAGCTACCTCACCTCACTCGGTTATAATATTGTAGCCGCAGATGCTCAGAACTTTAACTTGGGCCGTCGTTTTGAAGTCATCGTCGCCGGCGATCTCATCGAGCATCTGGTTAATTTTGATGGTTTTCTACGCTCCTGCCTGCAGCATCTGGAGCCCCACGGCCGCTTGCTTCTCTCCAGCCCCAATCCCTGGTATTGGAAAAACACTGCAAGGGCAATGCTGTACCCCGAGGTAAAAAACAACATCGAACACACCTGTTGGCTATGTCCGCGCACCATGCGCCAGCTCCTTGCTCGCTACGGGATGGAGGTTGAAGAGCTCCGCTTTGGCTCCCGCTACCGCCGAGACCGACTGATGCCGCTGCCCCCCGCGGACCGTCAAGCTTCCGGTCCCAACCCTCTGAAGTGACACAAGCCCCTGGCCGTTCCTATGCGGTATTGATGCCCGGAGCCAGGCTCCACTACGCCGTGCCTGCCCTCCTGGCAGCACAGGACGCACTAGCCGCGTTCTATACCGATATCCACGGGGAGCATCGATTGCTGCAGCTCTTGGCAAAGCTGCCTGCGGTCCGTCGGCCAGCCGCCCTCTCACGGCTGCTGGCCAGACGGCTGCCTCCTGGGCTCGACCGGCAGCTCGTGCGCGAGGTTGCTATCGCCACCCTGGCTGCACATCTCCCTCCCCTGATGCGACGGGGCAGTACGAGCAACGCCGGTGCCGTGGAGCTCGTCGACCGGGCGGTAATCAAACGCGCCATTGCCGATGAATTCGGCGGCGCCTCAGCTCTCTACAGTTGCTTCATCAACAACGATCGTGAGGCTGTTCGCACCGCCAAAAGTCTGGGCATGCACGTCGTGCACGAGCTATTCATCGGCGCCGACTATCCCCAAGTGCTTTACGAAGAGCGTGCTCTTTTCCCAGGGATAGAGGAACAGGAGCACAGCCCAGCAGACATTGAGGCCCACCAGGAGCGCACCCGCCAAAAGTGGCAACTCTGTGATCAGGTGCTTGTGCCGTCCCAGCACGTTTACGACAGCTCTCTGCAGCTGGGCTGCGATCCAGCCAAGCTGGCGATCGTTCCTTACGGCCTCGATGCCCACTGGTTGGCCCTGGAGGCTGATCCCCAGCCAGGCCGGATCCTGTGCGTGGGCCATGTGGGGCTGCGCAAGGGCAACCATTACCTGGCCCAGGCATGCAGCCTGCTCCGGCAGCGCCACGTCCGCTTCGAGTGCCGTGTGGCGGGTCCGCTGCAGGTGGATGTGAGCGATCAACTCTTCGCTGGCCCCACCTATCTGGGCACCATCCCCCGCAGCCGTATTCAGGAGGAATTCCGCAAGGCGGATCTTTTCGTGCTTCCCACCCTGGCCGACAGCTTCGGGCTCGTGCATCTCGAAGCAATGGCCTGCGGCGTGCCGGTGATCACCACCCCGAACTGTGGCTCTATCATCCGCGATGGCATTGAGGGTTTTGTGGTGCCGATCCGCGATGCCGCCGCCCTGGCCGACCGCATGGAACAGCTCCTGGGGGATCCCGCTTTGCGCCGGCAGATGGGGCAGGCTGCCCGCCATCGCGCTGCTGCCTACACCTGGGAGCACTACGGCAGACGCCTTCAGGCCGCCCTTGGGATTGAAAAGCCTGCACCAGTGCAATGATGTCCAAGTGATGATTGATTCCACCGAGCTCACAACCACAGAGTCCTTCTGGCTGTTCTGCCTGATTCTGCTGTTCCTCTTCGACCTGATCCGGCTCTTTTCTTCGCGCGATCCTCTGGCTCCGTTCCAACCCCCTGCCTTTGTCATTGGCTTCCTTTCCTATTACTGCCTGGTGGGTCCGATCCAACGGCTGATCAACAACGACTGGGTTAATCGGCTCAGAGATTTTCGCTACGCCGCCGCCCACGGCTGGGCTGGCGCCGTGATTTTCTACCTCTCCTTTCGACTCGGCTATGGGATCTTTGTGGGCTGGTTCCGAAGCCAGCGATTTACCTCCAACTCTCAGTCGGTTCGGATTGGGGTTCTTGGTAACAGACTTTGCTGGATCGGCTTGATCCTTTTTTCACTTGTCTACGGCCTGCGGACCATCGCCTTGATCAATCCGTTTGATACCGCCGAATCGATGTTTTTCGCAACCACCGGTTTTAACTTCTTTGGCTTTGACAACTATTTAGCAGCTGGCATCAACCTGCTGATTCCTGGAGTGCTGCTGATCTTTGCCAACTGGATCCGGCAAAGGGGGAATCCCAGCACTTGGATCTTTTGGACGCTGCTATCCATTGCAATATTCACAAGCCTGGGCTTCCGCTTCCGTGTGATTACCTTGGTGGTTCCCATGGTGATGCTGTGGTTCCTTGCACAAGGACGTCGCCCCCAATTGCTGACGATCGCCACAACAGCCATACTACTGCTCGCCTTCGCCGGCTTTGTCGGGGTAACACGTAGCTACGGCAGCGGCCTGAACGCCGATAATGCTGCCGGCCTTGGCTTTTTCGACTTCCTCACAGAGGGACTCGGAGAAGCATCCATCTTCTTGACCACCGGTGCCATCTTGGCGAACACTCCCAGCATTGTTCCCTTCGTTGGCTTTGCGCCAATTATCAACACTCTCTTGTTCCCCATCCCTGCGGTTTTACTCGAAAACAAGGATTCAGCCGACTACCTGTTCAACTCACTTGCAACCCTTTATGGGTCCGACACCCTCGGCATCGGCGACGCCGTATTGAACTTCGGAGAGTATTTTATGATGTTTGGCTGGCCATCCTTGATTGTTATGGGCCTTATTTTTGGGGGCTTGTTTCGCAGCTTATGGAACTGGTTTTCCATTCGCAGAGATGAAACATTGGCACAAGTTGCCTATGTGACAACCATGGGATTGTCCTATATATGGGTCTCTCGTGGTTACATGCCACAGGTGGCATTAACGTTTGCCTTTGGTGCCTTTCCTCTGTTCTACCTCTACTATCGATACGCCCAGCCCAGGCTCCCAAAGTTTCTTGATCCAGCACTTACCGCCCACCATCAGGAGTCGCGTGGGGTCACCTGAACAGTTTGTCCCGGGGATTTGCCATCTCAACCACGCCACCGGCAGCGCCGATGGCGGTATTGCTGCGGCCGTGGCCGATCTCATCGAAGCCCAGCGCCACCAAGGCCTCGTTCCTCAATGGTGCACGGGAGATCGCCACCGGAGCTGGAGGCGGGATCGCCATTTGCTCCAAGAGGTTCTCAGCCTGGCTCCGGCGGTCGCACACATCCACGGCCTCTGGCGCGCTCCCACCCGCATCGTTCCAGGTCTGGCAGCCGCAGCCGTGCCCGTGGTGATCGCGCCTCACGGTATGCTCGATCCCTGGGCGATGGCCAACAGCCGCTGGAAAAAGCAGCTCGTCTGGCGGTTGTGGGAGCACCATGCGGTGGCGGCAGCGGGCTGCCTGCAGGCACTCTGTCCCGCTGAGGCGGACGCGATCAGGGCGCTTGGTTTCGATGGTCCGATTGCACTGATCCCCAATGGCGTGCGCGCTCCAGAGCCAGGTCGCCGCAATGGCGCGCCACCTTGGGCCAGTTGCATCGCCGCCGGGGAAAAGGTGCTGTTGTTCCTCGGGCGGTTTCATGCGAAGAAAGGGCTCAAACCGCTGCTCGAAGCCTGGAGCCTGGTGGCAAAAGCCGCCGCTGCGGAAGGCTGGTGGCTGGTGCTCGTCGGATATGGAGATGGCGGCGCCCTGCGCTCCCGCGCGGAACGCGAAGGTCTGGAGCGACTCCTGGTGCTCGGCCCTTGCTTTGGAGCTGAGCAGCAGGCCTGCTACAACGGCGCCGACGCCTTCGTGCTGCCCAGTTTCAGCGAAGGCCTGCCGATGGCTGCCCTGGAAGCGATGAGCTGGTCCTTGCCCTGCCTGCTTTCACCTGCCTGCAACCTTCCGGAGGCCTTCACCACCGGTGCCGCCCTGCCCGTGCTCCCCGTAGCCTCCGAACTGGTCGGCTCGTTGCACGCCCTGCTGACCATGCCGAAGGAGGAGCGCACGCAGATGGGAGCTGCCGGCAGCCGGCTGGTGCAACAGCACTACAGCTGGCCGCAGGCGGCCGAGGCCACGATGGCGGTGTACCGGTGGTTGCTGGGGGAAGGCCCCCGTCCTGTCAGCCTCCTCTAGACATGCACCGCTGCTGACCATGCCCAGCTGCCCGCCCATTCGATGGACCTGAGAGTTTCCCCCAGACGCGCAGGCAGGAATCGCTCTGCAGCCCCCTGTTCGCTGTGACCACCTCTCCCGCCGCACCCCACCCCACCCAGAACCTCGGCGGCTACCGGCTGCCGCCGGGCTGGAGCCCGGGCGCTCCCCGTGGCCTGCAGGTGCTGTGGATGCTGTTGGGGCAACCACTGCTCGGCTCCGAACTGCCCGGCACAAGCTGGCGCAAAGCGTTGCTGCGCGGCTTCGGCGCCCGCATCGGCAGCGGCGGCCGCCTCAAGCCGCGGCTGCGGGTGAAATTTCCCTGGCGTCTGGCGGTGGGGGAGCACTGCTGGCTGGGTGAGGCGGTTTGGATCGACAACCTGGCGCCGGTGACGATCGGTGACCGCGTGTGCCTCTCCCAGGGGGCCTATCTCTGCACCGGCAACCACGATTTCCGCTCCCCCGGCTTTGCGCTGCAGCTCGGGGCGATCACGATCGGCGCCGACGCCTGGATCGCCGCCCAGGCGGTGCTGGCGCCCGGCACCGAGGTGCAGGAGCGGGCGGTGGTGGGCCTCGGGGCCGTGGCCTCCGGAACGGTGGTGGCCGGCACGATCGTGCGCGGCAACCCCGCAGTGGCGGTGGCGCAGCGCTGATGGTGGCCACGTCCGCTCCGCTGATGGCGCCCGCTCCCGCTGCGCTCCTATTGATCGTGCCCACGCTCGATTCCCACCGGCTGCTGCCGCGGTTGGTGGCCTCCCTGCAGGGCCAGAGCCTGAAGGCGTGGCAGGTGCTGTTCGTCGACGGTCCCTCGGCGCCGTCCCACCGCGCCTACCTGCAGGAGCTCTGCGCCGCCGATTCCCGCTTCCGCTGGGTGCAGCAGGACAGCGATCAGCCGGGCATCTTCGGGGCGATGAACCAGGGCTTCAGCGCCGCCCTGCCAGGCCAATGGCTGCTGTTCTGGGGCAGCGACGACTGGGCCGCCGGCCCTCATGTGCTGGAGCAGGCCCTGGCGGCAATCGCCGCCACACCGCAACAGCCGGATCTGGCGGTCTGCGCCGGCCGCTACGCCACACTGCCGCCGCGGGTGCCGCCGCCTGCAGGCGCCCCCCAGCTGGGGCGCCGCACCGCCTTTCGCTGGCGGCACAATTTCCGCCATTCCCTGTTTCTGGGCAGCACCCCTCCCCACCAGGCCACCTGGATCGGCCCCGGCGCCCAGCGGCGGTTGGCCCGCTATGCGGAGGGCTTCCGCCTTGCCGCCGACCTCGACTATTTCCTGCAGCTGTCGCGCTTCCACGACCTGACAGTGCTGCACCTGCCGCTGGAACTGGTGCACATGGCCGCAGACGGCGTGAGTGGCGTGCAGCACCGCCGCCGCCTGCAGGAGGTGCGCCAGGCCTACCGCCGCGCCTTCGGCCTGTGGTGGTGGACCCCCTTTCTGCTGCGCTATCTGCAACGGCTGCAGAGTGTGGCCAGGACCGCCGACTGAACGAACCCCGCCATCCGCACACCGCCAGATGACCACCACCGCTGCCACCACCCGGATCGTGCTCTTCGGTGCCACCACGCCCAGCGGCGACGCCCTGCTGCAGCAGGCCCTCAACGACCCCTCACTCGAACTGCGGGTGGCGGGCAGGCGGCCACCGATCAACCGCCCCGGTGTGCGCTTTGTGCCCTGCGATCTGCGCCAGCCGCAGCACTGGCCAGGTCCGGAGGGGGATGAGAGGACTGAGGGGGAAACGGCCCAGGTGTGGCTGAGCTTCGCGCCGATCTGGGAGTTGGCCCCCTTTCTGGCGGCCCTGGCGGCGGAGCGACCGGCCGCACTGACCGGCGTACGCGGCGTGGTGGCCTGCTCCTCCTCCTCGGTGATCACCAAGCGCTTTGCCACCAACGGCTTCGATCGGGCGCTGGTGCGACGGTTGCAGGAGGCAGAGGAGCTGCTGGAGCGCAGTAGCAGAGCCCTGGGCCTCACCTCTGTGGTGCTGGCCCCCACCTTGATCTATGGCGCCAGCGGCAGCTACGTCGATCGCAACCTCAGCCGGCTGTCCGGGCTGCTGCGGCGCCTGCCGCTGCTGCCGGTGCCGGGGGTCACCGGTCTGCGACAGCCGTTGCACTGCAGCCAGCTGGCGGCGGTGGCGCTGTACCTGGCCCGGCGGCTGGCCGCCCCCAGCCTGCAGCCGTCGCTGCCCCAGCGGCTGGCCGTGGGTGGCGACGAAACGCTCAGCTACCGGGCCATGCTGGAGCAGCTGCGGAAAACCAATGGCGGCGCTGCGTTGCTGCCCCTGCCGCCTCGGCTCTTCTATGCGCTGGCGGCACCCCTGCTGCTGCTCAACCCCAAGCAGTTTGAAGCGGTGCTGAGGATGGGCGCCGATCTGGCGGGGTTCACCTCCGCACACCAGCTGCTGGGGGGCGCGCCGCAGCCATTTCCGGTGTTGCCGCTGGGTCGATGAGGGCTCCACGCAGGCACCGCCGCAGCTGGCGCGTGGCTCTGGTCGCGCTGGGGGGGCTGGCGCTCTGGTGTCAATGGCCCTGGCTGCGTCCGGCGCTGCTGCCGGCCCGTGGCGACGACGCGATCGCCGTGCTGGCTGAAGATCCTGTGCGCCTGGAGCATGCGCTCGATCTGTGGGTAGAGCGGCCCGGCACCTGGCTGGTGATCCTGGCCGGCCCTGGGCTGCAGGAGGCCGCCCGGCGACAACTTCAGGCGCGCCGGCCGAGCCCCGGTGCCCTGCAGCGGGTGGTGACGATTCTCGACGGCCTCGATACGGTGGGGCAGATGATCGCGCTGCAGGCCTGGACCCGCCTCCAACCGGTGAGGAAGCTCACCCTCGTGACAGGCGAGGAGCACCTTCCTCGGGCCCGGGCGCTCGCCGCCATCCCACTGGGCGCAGAGGGGATTGCCGTCTCGGGCTCTGCGGCGCGCACAGGAGGATTCCGGGAAGATCCGATGCGGCGCTGGCGCGATGTGATGCGATTGCAGCTCTGGCGGGCCAGTGGCTGGGATGGGCGCACCGGCGGCCCGAACTGGGCCGACCCCCAGCCATGAATCCAGCAATAGCGGCTGTCGCTCTGGCGCTGGTGGCCGCCCTGCTCACGGCACTGCTCACCTGGGCGCTGATCCCACTGCTGCGGCGCCGCCTGCTCGATCGCCCCAACGCGCGCAGCTCCCATGCCACGCCCACACCGCGAGGCGGTGGGCTGGCCTTCGTGCTGGTGGCCACCGCGTTGGCTGCCACCAACGGTGCGCTGTGGCCGCTGCTGTGCCTGCCGTTGGCCCTGGTGGGCGTGCTCGACGACCGGCACAACCTGCCGGCTGGCCTCCGCTACGGGGTGCAGGCCCTCACCGCGGTGGCCCTGGTGGCACTGGCGCCCCTACCGCTGCCCTTGTGGCTGTGGCCACTGGCGCTGGTGAGCGTCACCGCCGTGATCAACTTCGTGAACTTCACCGACGGGCTCGATGGCCTGGTGGCCGGTTGCCTGGCGGTGCTGCTGGCCGTGGCAGCAGTGCAGCTGCAGGCCGGCTGGCTGTGGGCAGCGGTTGGCGCGCTGCTGGGTTTCCTGGTGTGGAACTGGAGCCCAGCGCGGGTGTTCATGGGGGACGTGGGCAGCACCTGGCTGGGGGCGATCTACGCCGCTGCGGTGCTGCAGGCCGCAACGCCCACGGCGCAGCTGGGGCTGCTGCTGGTGGGCTTTCCGCTGCTGGGCGATGCCTGCAGCTGCGTGCTGCGCCGGCTGCATGCAGGGCAACCGGTCGTTCAGGCCCATCGGCTGCACCTCTACCAACGCCTGCAGAGGGCTGGTTGGCCCCACAGCCGGGTGAGCGGCCTGTATGTAAGCGCCACGGCGGTGCTCGGGGTGGCGTGGTTGGCAGGGGGCCTGTGGCTCCTGCTGCCGCTGGTGGCCCTGACCACCGCCTGCGGCGCGTGGCTAGACCGACAAGTCGCGGTGCGCTTCAGCAAAGAAGAGCCACGCAAATGAGTTAATATATGTAAAATCCAAGCATTTACAAGCATTTTCTAATGGATTTGCCATGTTACCTTCGGTGTTTGCACTGGTTTTCAGGTGGACTATTCAGCTCTTGCATAAGTAATTTTACTTATAGCGCTCCGAAGCCAATACGCTGATCGCCTGAAAAGCCAGCTGATTGGCAAATAACAGAAAGCCATTGATTATGTGCTGCCAACCAGCCAAAGTTTTGCTTGGTTCGGCAGGTCAGGCGCTCCCAGCCCCCACTACCAGCAAAGTTGTCCGCCCTGTCTGATCGATCCACCAGGGGGCCC
>CALFOF010000273.1 GCA_937919075.1 uncultured Cyanobium sp.
GCCTGCCGATCGAGGTCCAGCTCCAGGCCACCGCCAAGGGCTTGATTCCCTATGTGCCGGCGCTGCGGGCTCAGCCGCGCGGCAGGGCCTAGCGCCGGTGGTTTCGGTCCCTGAGGTTCTGGTCGACGAGCTCCCCAGCCAGTCCCGCATCGAGCGCCTGGCGGCGGTGCTGGTGGCGGCGGGCCGGGTGACGCCAGCCCTGGACACCGACGGCGCTGGCGGCCTGGTGGCCCGCTGGTGGCCGCTGCCGGCGCCGGAGGATCGCCCCTGGCTGGAGGCGCTGCTGCCCGACGACGGGCCCGCCAGCCAGCGCCGCCTGGCCGAGGCCCTGGCGGCCGCTGTCGACCGGCTGGTGCGGCAGCGGTTGCGGGCTGCACCCGGGGCGCTGGGGTCGACCCCCAAACCCACCTCGGCGTCGGCCCCGTTGGCGCAGGCCTGGCTGAGGGCCCTGGCGGCCGACGACCCCCGGCTGCCGGCGCCGCTGGCCGCCACGGCGGGCGCCAGCAGCGAGCAGGTGGCCAGCTGGGTGCGCCAGGCGGTGGCCCCCGGCGGTGATCTGCGCCTGGCCCTGCGTTGCCACGAGCCGGCCGATGGCCGCCGCCGCCGCTGGACCATCGAGCTGCTGCTTGGCCCCGCCGCCGATCCCAGCCTGCTGCTGCCCCTGGCCGATTTCTGGGCCGGTGCCACCCCGTTTGCGCCCAACGCCTTCGAGGCGGTGTTGCAGCAGCTGGGCCTGCTCACGCGCCTGGCACCGGAGCTGGCGGCGCTGCTGCGGCAGGCGGCGCCCGCCCAGCTGGAGCTGGAGGAAGGGGAGTTGGTGAGCCTGGTGAGCGGCCGGGCGGCCCTGCTGGCGGAGGCCGGCTTCGGCCTGCTGCTGCCCAGCGGCCTGCGGCAGGTGTCGCGGTTGGGGCTGCGGGCTCAGATCAAGGCCGCCAGGGGCAAGGGCGGCAAGGCGGCGCCGGCCGGCTCCGGCGGCGGCCTGGATCTGGCCCGGCTGTTCCAGTTCGAGTGGCAGGCGGTGCTGGGCGATCAGCCGCTCAGCCAGGCCGACCTGGAGGCCCTGCAGCGGGCCGCCGCCCTCAAGCGGCCGCTGGTGCGCCTGCGCGGCCAGTGGACCCTGGTGGATGCCGCCGCCGTGGCGGGATTGCTGCGCCTAGCGGGCCAGCCGGGGGAGGCCAGTGGCGCCGAGCTGCTGCGTGGCGGCCTCGGCCTGGAGCGGCTGGGCATGCCGGCGGAGCTGGAGCTGGCGGGGGTGGAGGCGCCCGGGCCCTTGGGCACCCTGCTCGCCGGCGATCTGCACAGCCGGGCCGAACCCCTGCCCAGCCCCGTTGGTTTCGCCGGTGAGCTGCGCCCCTATCAGCAGCGGGGCCTGGGCTGGCTTGTGTTCCTCGGCCAGCTGGGGTTGGGGGCCTGCCTGGCCGACGACATGGGCCTGGGCAAGACCGCCCAGCTGATCGCCTCCCTGCTCGCCGACCCGCTCGAGGCCCCCACCCTGGTGGTGGCGCCGGTGTCGCTGCTGGGCAACTGGCAACGGGAGCTGGAGCGCTTCGCGCCGGGCTTGAAGCTGGCCCTGCACCACGGCCCGGAACGGCCCCGCACCCTGGCGGCCCTGCGCCGCAGCCTCAAGGCCCTCGGGCCGGGCGGTGTGCTGATCGCCAGCTATGGCGTGCTCAGCCGCGATGGGGCATTGCTGGCGAAGCTGGACTGGGGCCGGCTGGTGTTCGACGAGGCCCAGCAGCTCAAGAACCCCTACACCGCTGTGTCGCGGGCCGCGGCGGGGCTGCGGGCTGAGCGGCGCATCGCCCTCACCGGCACACCGGTGGAAAACCGCCTGCTGGAGCTGTGGGCCCTTCTACAGCTGCTCAATCCCGGCTTGCTCGGCAGCCTGTCCCAGTTCCGCCAGCGCTTTGCGTTGCCGATCGAGCGCGACCACGACCCGGAGGCGGCCGAGCGGCTGCGGCGGCTCACAGCACCGTTTCTGCTGCGGCGCCTGAAGAGCGATCCGGCGATCCTGCCCGACCTGCCGGGCCGCATCGAGCAGACCGAGCTGTGCACGCTCAGCGAGGAGCAGGCCACGCTGTATCAGGCGGTGGCCGATGAGCTGCTGGAGCAGGCGGAGCAGAGCGAGGGCATCGCCCGCCAGGGGCTGGTGCTGGCGGGCCTCACCCGGCTCAAGCAGGTGTGCAACCACCCCGCCCACTACCTCGACGATGGCTCGGCGCTCGAGGGCCGCTCCGGCAAGCTGAGCCGCTGCGAGCAGCTGCTGGCGGCGATCCTGGAGGCCGGCGAGCGGGCGCTGATCTTCACCCAGTACACCAGCTGGGGCGAGCGGCTGGCCCACCACCTGAGCCGTTGCTGCGGCGAGGAGCTGCTGTGGCTGCACGGCGGCCTGAGCCGGGCGCGGCGCGAGCAGCTGGTGGCACGCTTCAGTGAGCCCGAGGGGCCGCCGGTGTTTCTGCTCTCGATCAAGGCCGGCGGCACCGGCCTCAACCTCACCGCCGCCTCCCATGTGATCCACTACGACCGCTGGTGGAATCCGGCGGTGGAAGACCAGGCCACCGACCGGGCCCATCGCCTCGGCCAGCGGCGCACGGTGCATGTGCACAAGCTGGTGTGCGGCGGCACGGTGGAGGAGGGCATCGATGCGTTGATCCGCGGCAAGCGGGAGCTGGCCGAGCGCGTGGTGGGCAGCGGCGAGCAGGCCCTCAGCCAGCTCTCCACCGACGAGCTGCGCCGGTTGATTCAGCTGCGCGAGCCGCGGGGGGAGCGATGAGCAGACGGGCGGCGCCGCTGGCGAATCAATGGTGGTCGCAGCGGTTCACGGCGGTGCTGGAGAGCTATGGGCTGGGGCCGCGCATGGAGCGGGGGCGCCGCTACGCCCGCGGCGGGCGGGTGCAGGAGCTGCTGGTGAAGGCGGGCCGTCTGGAGGCCCGGGTGCAGGGTTCAAGGGCCACCCCCTATCGGGTGAGCCTGCGCAGCGCCGCCCCCAGCAGGGCGCAATGGAAGGCGCTGGAGCAGGCGATGGCCGCCCGCCTGGGCTGGACCGCCCAGCTGCTCAATGGCGAGGTGCCCCGCGATCTGGAGGAGCCGTTTGCGGCGGTGGGGGTGCCGTTGTTCCCGCGCCGCTGGGGCGATCTGCAGGTGCGCTGCGGCTGCCCTGACGACGCCGTGCCCTGCAAGCACATCGCCGCGGTGCTGTATGTGTTCGCCCAGCGGCTGGATGAGGACCCCTGGCTGCTGCTGGCCTGGCATGGCCGCGACCGCGAGCAGCTGCTGGCCAGCCTGCGCTGCGATGCCCCCGAACCGCCCAACGCCGATGGCCTGCTCCCCTGGTGGCCCGTGGGTCTGCGGGCCCGCCCGGCGCCACGCCTCCAGCCCCCCGACCCGCTGCCACCCGATCCACCGGAGCGGGCGCTGCAGCGCCTGGGCCCGCTGGAGCTGCCCGGTATGGACGCCGGGGAAATGGAGCGGCGCCTGGCGGGGCTGTACCGGCAGCTGCTGGAGGGTGAGGGGGAGCTGAGGTGAGAGCCCGATGGGGTGAGACCTGTCCGAGGGCTGTGCCTTGAGCCCCATCATCCCTGCAGCTGCGCCAGCCATTCGCCAGCAGGCACCACCATCACGCCACCGCGCTGCTCCACCTGGCGCGCATCCCGCACCAGCTGAATGGCTTCCGCGTCGGCAAACTGCTGCGCAAAACGCCCGAGGGCCCGATGGGGTGAGGTGTCGTTGAGCTTGCACTCCAGCAAGCGGATGAGTTGGCCATCACGGCTGAGGCAGAAATCCACCTCCGCACCGTCTTTGGTGCGGATGTAGTGAAGGCCGGCGTCACAGCCACTGCTGTGCGTGATCTGATGAACCTGCTGGCGCAGCAGGACAGCCACTGCATTCTCAAACTTCACACCCGCATCGCCGTTGACCAGACCCGTGTCGCTGAAATACACCTTGGGGGCCTGGAGCAGGGCCCGGGCGATGTTGCGATGCCAGGGAGGCACCACGATCACCACAGTGAGGGCCGCCAGGATGTCGAGGTAGCGACGCAGGGTGCTGGGAGACACGGCCAGATCCCGGGCCATGGAGGCCAGCGACAGTGGCGACCCCACCCGTTGCCGCAGCAGATCCACAAACACCCGCATGGCGTTGATCTCCTGGAGGCGTGAGAACTCGAGGATGTCTTCGCGGATCAGGTCGGTGGTGTATTGGCGCCGCCAGCGCTGCGCATCTTCGGGCTGATTGGCTAGGCAGGGCTCGGGAAAGCCACCCCGTTCGATCAGGTGCAGCAGAGCCTGATCGGCGCTGCAACCGCGATGGGCGCACCATTCGCGCACCGAGACCGGGTCGAGCTGCAAGGGCAGGTAGCGACCCGCCAGCGATTCCCCCGCCTGGCGAAAGGTGTCCATGCGAGCGCTACCGGTGACCAGCAGCGCCTGACCATCGGGCCTGGCGTCGATCACACCCTTCAGCCAGAGCTTCCACTGCGGCATTTTGTGGATCTCATCGAACACCAGCAGATCGGCTCTCGGGTTCCAGCTCTGTCGCAGTAGCACAGCCCGGTCGGCGGCCACATCCCAGTTGAGGTACTGGGCTGCGCGCTGGTGTTGCATCAGCTGCCGCGCCAGGGTGGTCTTGCCCACCTGCCGGGGACCGGTGAGCAGCACGGTCTTGCGGGCCAGGTCGCGCTGGATCTGCCCAGCCAACTGACGATGGATGCGTCCATCTGCCTGCACTCTGAAAAAAAGTCGCGACTATTCATCAGTATGGGGGCAGATGGTCGCGCCCATGCCCTGCCAGCACGGTGTTGCGGTGCACCCGAAGCTGCCGAGGCCGAGGGGCCATAACCTGAGCCCCATCGGCCCCGCTTCCCCCGCCATGGCCAGCGCCAGCGCGCCGCAGCAGACGGTACCCGCCGAACCCTGGCGGATCCTGCGCTGGCGCAGCCGCCACCTGGCCCACCGCGAGCAGCTGGCGGAAGAGGTGGCGCTCACGATGCTGCGCATCCCGGCGGGGAGCTTTTTTATGGGAGCAGCGGAGAAGGAAGCAGACAGCCGCGATAGCGAGCGGCCCGTGCATCGTGTGACGCTGGCTGAGTTTCTGCTGGCGCAAACGCCGATCACCCAGGCCCAGTGGCGGGCAGTGGCGCAATGGCAGCGGCCGGAGCCGGATGGCGCTGAAGAGTGGCCTCAAACGCTGGATCCCGATCCGGTGGGGAAACTTCAGGATGCAGAGCGGTTTCGGGGCGACCAGCGCCCGGTGGTGAATGTGAGCTGGAACGAGGCGATGGCCTTCTGCCAGCGGCTGCGGCTGCGCACGGGCAAAAATTACACGTTGCCCAGCGAAGCGCAGTGGGAATACGCCTGCCGGGCGGGCACCACCACGCCGTTTCACTTTGGCGAAACCATCAGCAGTGAGCTGGCCAATTACGACGGCAACCACGCCTATGGAGAAGGCCCCAAGGGAGAGTATCGAAAACAGACGAGTGATGTGGGAATGTTCCCCGCTAATGCCTGGGGTCTGCATGACATGCACGGCAATGTGTGGGAATGGTGCGCTGATTATTGGCATCCCAACTACAAAGAAGCTCTAGAAGATGAGCGCCCATGGATGGATGTGAATGCGAAAGAATCCATCTTTAGGCTGCTGCGCGGCGGCTCGTGGTACAGCCACCCCAGGTACTGCCGCTCGGCCTCCCGCGGCAACAACCACCCGGGCAACCGCGACGGCGACATCGGTTTCCGCGTCTGTTGCCTCCCCCAGGACTGATTCTTTACCCTTCAACCCTTTAGATCTTTACTCTCGGCTGTTGGGTTTCTCGCTGCTTTTGAGGCTGCTGAGAGTGGCGCCGTAGGCGCCTCGTATCCTGGTGTACCCGCGACGAATGCGGGTTGTTCATTCCCCGCTTGAGCGGCTCCGCACGCATCAACCTTCCATTGTCAATCCACCACGATCCCTGGCTACGT
>CALFOF010000274.1 GCA_937919075.1 uncultured Cyanobium sp.
CAACCGCCGCACTACGCCGCAGTGGGCTGGTCGTATCGGCGACGCAGTGGCTGACCTTGACAGGAACTGGGCTATAGTTGGCTGTTGGAACCTGCCGCGTAGCGGCTTAGTTCAACGCTGAATGGGCGGATCGGCATAAAAACACCCTTCAGGTCTCTTTGCAGCATAAACGCGGAAGTCCCTGACGCAACATGACCAGACTCCAGTCCTTGACTGGTCTAGTTGATTCCCTTGCAGGCCCTTGGTGCTTTATCCGGTTCCGTCTAACACTGTTCGTTTCGATACATCCTGAGAGACTTCTCTTCTCTCCGGGAAGGCCTTGAATTGTGATCACATGGTCGTCAAGTGGCCTTGCTGGTCTGCCAACTCCTGCCAATGACTCAGGCTTTCACCGTGACTGCCTCGGTGACTGCCTCGGTGACTGCCTTGAAAGACTCATTCCCACTTTTGACGGAAGCTCTCTATTCCGGCTCGGGAATCTCCATCAAATTGTGCTGTTGATGGATGAGAGTCCAAGCCTTCCCTGCGCTGAAGCTTCCGAGCCTTTGAACGCCACAATCAGAGGTTCGTGACCCGCACGAGCCTCTTCCCGCAGCATCCCCCGCCAGCGTTCGTATCCCTCGCCGTCAGCGCGAGCGATGGGCGGGCTGAGATCGTCGCCCAGGTCTTCGGCCAACTCGCCGTTGCGGGTGGTCCCATTGAGCGGTTCCCTGTCGATGGCGAGGTGCACCTCTCACAGGTCTGCCCGGTAGCGGCAGCGTTGCTTCGCGCACCCGATCACCGCCCGCGCCTGCCGGCCGGTCAGCGCCTCGTCATGGCCAACGCGCCTACCCCTTCAGCGGCAGCGGATCGCTCACCCAGCCGGCGCGGTCGCCGTCTGCGCTGGGCCGCGCCAGGCGCCAGCTCTGCCCCTTCTCACCGCGCAGCAGGTACAGCTCGAAGGCGCTGTCCACCCGGTAGGGATCGTTGGCGAGCCGCCAGTCGAACTGGCCGCTGAGGTGCAGCCCCTGGCGATCGCCGATCGGGATCTTTTCTTGATGGCTGACGCGCACCCGGCTCACCTGGGGTGCTCCGGGGGGATCGAGGGCGAGGGCCGAGGCGATCGAGCGCTGGGTGAGGGCGATCTGCAGCTCCAGGGCATCGAGCAGCACCTGCTGCGACGGCTGGCCCACGCCCTGGCAGCCGCTGAGCGCCAGCAGCAGCCCGAGCGCCAGGGCGATCAGGCCGGCGCCCAGCGGCGGCAGCACAGGCCGCGCACTGGCGGAGGGGAGGGAACCGGGCAGCATGGGGGCGCCTCAAGATGTGCCCATGATCGGCTGGCTGCAGGGCGCTGTGGCGGAACAGTGGCAGCAGGGACACCGCTGCGGGCTGCTGCTCTGCTGCCAGGGCGTGGGTTACGAGGTGCAGCTCACCCGCCGCCACTGGGAGCGGCTGCCGGGGGAGGGCGCGACGCTCACCCTCCACATCCACCAATCGATCCGCGAAGACGGCTGGACCCTGTTCGGCTTCGGCGGGCGGCAGGAGCGGGACCTGTTCCGGCTGCTGGTGGCGGTCAGTGGCGTGGGTCCGCAGCTGGCGCTGGCCCTGCTGGGCGCCCATCCGCCCGAGGAGCTGGTGCGCGCGATCGTGCAGGCGGATCTGCGCAAGCTCTGCCAGGCGCCGGGGGTGGGCAAGCGCACGGCCGAGCGGTTGGCGGTGGAGTTGCGCGGCAAGTTGGCCGAGAGCTTCGGGGGAGCGGGCGCGCTCGCCGAAGGCGCCTTCGGCCTCGATGACGCTGCCGCAGACGGCGGCACCACCCCCCTGGCGGCCACCCGCGACGAGGTGCAGATCACGCTGGAGGCGCTCGGCTACGCGCCGCTGGAGATCAACCGGGCGCTGCATGCCGTGGGTCGCGGCGGCCTGGAGCCAGCCGAAGGGCCCGATGCCTGGCTGCGCGAAAGCCTGCGCTGGCTGGCCCAGCAGGCCGCCTGACTCCCCCCGGCCCAAGGGGGCCCCCACGGGGCGGTAAGTTGTCTGTTTGCACCGTCAGGGCCCGACGCCGGCATGCCGCTCGATACCACCAAGAAACAGGAACTGATCAACACCCACCAAACCCACGGCACCGATACCGGTTCCGTCGAGGTGCAGGTGGCGATGCTGAGCGAGCGGGTCTCCCAGCTCACCGGTCACCTGCAACAGAACAAGCACGACTTCTCCTCCCGCCAGGGGCTGCTGAAGATGATCGGGCGCCGCAAGCGGCTGCTCGGCTATCTCCGCGCCCAGAGCGAAGATCGCTACGCCCAGCTGATCGTCAGGCTCGGCATCCGGGGCTGAGCAACACCATGGCGGCCAAGCGCAAGCCCCGCTCGAAGGCCTCCGGCCTTGCCCCCTCTGCCACGGGCGGAGCGGGCAAGCCTGGCATCAGCGCTGCGCGCCCGCAACAGGGCAAGCCGGCCAAGGCCAGTGGGGCGAAAGTGATTCCGTCTGCGGTGGCCAACCGCATGGCGCGCCGCATCGCCCTGGCCACGGGGGTTCCCTCCTTCCTGGGCATGGTCGTCTTTGTGGTCAGCTATCTGCTGGTGAGCCGCAACATCTACGACGTGCCCCCGGTGCTCACCCTCGCGGTTTCCGGTGGCCTGTTCCTGCTGGGCGTGCTGGGGCTCAGCTATGGCGTGCTCTCGGCCAGCTGGGAAGATGCCGCCGGCAGCCTGTTGGGCCTTGAGCAGATCGGTGTGAACATCACCCGCGTGCGCGCCTCCATCCGGGCGATGCGCCAGGGCAGTAAGGCGCCCGGCTGAGCGGCAGCGCGCCAACCCATGGCGTCGTAAGTCCTGCTGCAGATCTGGCGTGAAACGGTGCGTCGGTGGTGCGTTTTTGGCGCGATGGTGGCGCGTGTGCGGCGGCGGTGGGGGGAGCTGGCTAGCTGTTGGGGGTGCCCTTGCAGATTCAGCCCATGAAACGAGTGGATCGGAGGTTCACGATTTCCCTGATTCTCGCGGTGGTCGTGATGATCGCCTCCTGCGTGTTTCAACCTCCTGCAATGGCTTTGACCAGCTTCGCAACCCCTACCCCCTTTGCCGCCAGAATCATGTCCAAAGATCTCTCTGCCTCCGCCAAGCAAGCAGAAGGCCGGCTTGAAGCGGCCCATGGCGAACTCACCGGCGATGCTGGCGAGAAGCTCAAAGGCCAGGCCAAACAGGTGCAGGCTGCAGCCATGCAGGCCGGCTCTGATCTCAAGGAGGGCGTGAAATCGACCGCCAACAAAGTGAGTGATGCCACCGCCAAGGCCGCCGACAAGATCAAGTGATCCGGCCCTGAAGCTCATCGGCCTGGCACTGGAACTCCCCGGTGCTGGGTCTGATTTGCTTCCACTCCCCTGCAGCGCGCCGCCAGGCCTGCAGGGGACCCGCAGGATTCCAATCCGATCCCTACGTGCATTATTTCAGGAGTGCTTCCCGTGCTGGAAACCGTGGCCGTTGTGCTGCTTGTGTTATGGCTGCTGGGTTTTGTCAGTTCATTCACATTGGGTGGCTTGATTCATCTGTTTCTTGTTGTGGCTGTGGTGATCGTTGTGCTGCGGTTGCTGCAGCGCTCCAGAATCTGATCGAGCGCCCAGGCCATGCCGAAAGGCACATCCCCTCTCTTCTGGCTCCATGATTCGGCTGCTGGCAACCTTTCGGCTTCAGCTGGTGCTGGCGGTATCCGCCTTGGTGCCGGCGCTGCCGGTGCACATTCAGGCGCAGACCATTGATGCCCGCAACCTGGCCATGCACTTCTGCCAGCTTGCTGTGAACAATGAAGTGCGGCGCTCGGTCCAAAGCGCCTGAAGATTTAACACAATCCACCTGCCAATGCTTTCTCAAGCAGTTTGATTTCAACAGCAATCTCAAGGCGGCTGAAAGCATCTGCCGGCAGGAAACGCTGCGAAAATACGGGCTGTGATAGCGCTCTGAAAACAGAACATGGCCACATGAGCCTTCCGGAGCAAGCGCCTATAAGCCTCAGGCCAACCTGAGACCAGGTCAACGGTGGCTCAGGCCAGTTGCAGCGGTGAGTGCAGCCGGGCGGTGAAGGCGGCGGCGTGGAGTGTGTCTATGGCGGCCACGCCATCGCGCACGCAGAACTGATGGCCGAAGCGCACGTAGCGGGTCTGGTCGTGCAGCTTCACCAGGGCCACCACCGGCACCCGCACCCCTGCTTCGTCCTGCTCCGGCCGGTGCCGCACCAGGCACTCGCGCAGCTGATGTTGCACGGCGATGTCGGAGGCCTGCTCGGCCTCCAGTTCCACCAGCAGCAGCTGCAGATCATCGATGGCGCGGCAATCGTCCACGATCAGCTGCACGCGGTCGTCGCGTCGATCCACCGACGCCCAAATCAGCAGGCGTGCATCCACCATCAGGTGATCACAGAGCCGCGCGAAGGTTTTCGGAAACACCACCGCTTCGGCGGTGCCAGTGAGGTCTTCGATCTGCAGCACCGCCATGCGATCACCTTTGCGGGTGGTGACATTGCGGATCTCCGGCACCATCGCCACCACACTCACCCGCGCCTTGTCGGCCTGCTCCTCAAGCGTGGCCAGCCCGATCGGTGAGAGCAGCCGCATCGGCTGGGTGAGCTGCCGCAGCGGGTGATCGGAGAGATAGAAGAAGCCCACCAGCTCCTTCTCCAGCCGCAACTTCTCCTTTGGCGGATAGTCGGCCACAGGAGCAGCCTTCGGCGCCAGGGTGTGATCAGCCCCAGCAGCGCCCGCGGCTTTGCCAGCGGCGCCAGCGGCTTTGCTATCGGCAGGTGGGGCGGCGAACAGATCGAACAGGTTGCCCTGGCCGCTGGCGCGGTCGCGGGCGCGCGAGCCGGCCCAATCCAGCACCAGATCGAGATCCGCCATCAGCTGGGCGCGGTTGGCGTTGGGCTGCAGGGCATCGAGGGCGCCGCAGTGGATCAACGATTCCAGTGCCCGCCGGTTCATCAGGTGGGTGGGGATGCGATCGCAGAGATCAGCGAGAGATGCGAAGGGCCCATCTGCGAGACGGGCCTCGAGCAGCTGGCGGATGGCGCCATCACCGAGATTGCGCACAGCCGAGAGACCGAACAGGATGCGATCGCCGGTGGGGGTGAAATCGATGCCCGAGGCATTCACATCGGGCGGCATCACCTCGATGCCCATCGACTGGCAATTGGCGATATAACGCTGCACCTTGTCGGTGCTGCTGGCGTTGACGGTGAGCAGGGCGGCCATGTAGGCCACCGGATAATGCGCCTTGAGATAGGCGGTTTGGTACGTGACCGCCCCATAGGCGGTGGAGTGGCTTTTGTTGAAGCAGTATTCAGCGAACAGCACCATCTGCTCGAACAGCTTTTCCGCCACGGCACTGCTCACACCGCGGGCGGTGGCACCCTCCACGAACTGCGTGCTGTGCTTCTGCATCTCCGACACCTTCTTCTTGCCCATGGCGCGGCGCAACAGATCCGCTTCGCCTAGCGAATAGCCGGCCAGATCCTGCGCAATCCGCATGATCTGCTCCTGATACACCATGATCCCGTAGGTTTCCTTCAGGATCGGTTCCAGGGCCGGGCAGGCGAAGTCGATCGCTTCGCGGCCGTGCTTGCGGTTGATGAATTTGGGGATCAGGCCCGCATCCAGCGGGCCGGGGCGGTAGAGCGCCAGGATTGAGGAGATGTCTTCCAGCGACGAGGGCTTGAGATCGCGCACGATCTGGCGCATGCCACTGGATTCCAGCTGGAAGATGCCTTCGAGATCACCGCGGGCCAGCAGGTCATAGGTGCCGGGATCATTGGCTGGCAGGGCATCGGGGTTGATGCGTTCACCGCTGCCCCGCTCCACCAGATCCACTGTCTTTTCGATCATGGTGAGGTTCTTGAGGCCGAGGAAGTCCATCTTCAGCAACCCCATCGCCTCCACATCTTCCATGAAGTATTGGGTGATCACCTGGCCGTCGTTGTTGCGCTGCAGCGGCA
>CALFOF010000275.1 GCA_937919075.1 uncultured Cyanobium sp.
GCGGGTTTCTCCTCGATGCTCAGCACCCGGCCATCGCCGCTGAACACCACCACCCCGTAGCGCTCCGGATCGCTCACCGGGTAGGCGAACACCGTCGCCCCCGGCCGCTCGCCGTTGGCCCCCTGCAGCTGGGGGATCAGGTCGTGGCCGTGGAACAGGTTGTCGCCCAGCACCAGGGCCGCCGGGACCAGACCGTCTGGGCTTAGCTGCACCGCATAGCGGATCTCCATGCCCCAGGGGGAACCGTCCCCCAGCAAGCGCTCGAAGGCGGGCTGGTCGGTGGGGCTGGTGATCACCAGCACCTCGCGGATGCCCGCCAGCATCAGCGTGCTGAGCAGCTGGTAGGTCGTCGGCATTTCTTTTATCGACACCACCTGCTTGCTGAGGGTGATCCAGGGGCGTGCAGCTACCCGCCCAGGATGAGCCATTTGTGGTTCAGGACCTTTGCTCAGGCAACACCCGCATCAAACTCCCCATCTCCAACGCCTGCAGCGCGTAGCTCCAGCCCAGATTGCTCTTGATGCCGGCACGCTCCAGTGCCTGCTGGAGCGTGTCGGTGGTGAGCACGCCGAAGATCACCGGCACGCCCGTACCGCGGGCCACGGCCGCCACGCCCTTGCTCACTTCGGAGCAGACGTAATCAAAGTGGGGCGTGTCGCCGCGGATCACGGCCCCAAGGGTGATCACCACCTGGTAGCGGCCCGAGGCCGCCAGGCGCTGCGCCACCAGGGGAATCTCAAAGCTGCCGGGCACCCACGCCACATCCAGCTGCTCGCTGCTGGGGGCCACGTCGATGCCGTGGCGCGAGAGAGCATCCAGACAGGCGCTGAGCAGCTTGCCTGTGACCAGATCATTGAACCGGCCCACAACGATGCCGATACGGAGGCCACTGACCTCGGTGAACCGTCCTTCGAAAACCGCCAAAGGGCCTCAGACCACGAAGTAACTCATGCCCCAGTTGAGCAGAACGAGGGCCACCCAGGCGGCGCCACCCGGCAGGATCAGGCGGTTGGAGCGGCCGCTGTCTTCGGTGCTCGCGTAGAGCACCGGCACCACCACGATCAGGGCGAACGACATCACCACCAGGGCCAGAACGCTGAGGGTGTTGAGGATCTGCATGGGACCTGCGGGGCCTGGGGAGGCAGTGACTCGATCTTCCCACGTGGGATTTCCCTCACCTGCGGGCGGCCGCCGGATCCTTCACATCTTGTGGGGGAGCAGCCGGCCCGGGGCCCTTACCATCGCAGCAGCCAGGAGCCGCCCGTGGGCGCCGACGCCGATCGCCAGCTCCCGTTGGTGCCAGAGCAGGCGCTTCAGGGAAGCCTGTTCGGCGCCGCCGCCCCGAGCGACAGCGACAGCAGCAGCAGTAGCAGCCCGGGCGATCCCGACCTGGAGGACGGCGCCCTCGCGGCAGCGGCCGCCGCCCGGCCCCGGGCCCACTCGCGCCGCAGCCTCCCCGCCAGCCCCGAACCGGACGAGACCCCCGCCAGCGCCAATGGCGCAACCGGTGCGCAGGACGCCGCCGCCGCAGACCAACCCCGCTGGCACCACCACAGCCTGGTGGCGGCGGAAGCCCTGCCGCCAATGCTGCGGCACTACACCGAGCTCAAGCGCGCCCACCCGGAGCGGGTGCTGCTCTACCGCCTCGGCGACTTCTTCGAGTGCTTCTTCGAAGACGCCATCCAGCTGTCCCGCCTGCTGGAGCTCACGCTCACCGGCAAGGACGCCGGCAAGACGATCGGCCGGGTGCCGATGGCCGGCATCCCCCACCACGCTGCCGAGCGCTACTGCAGTGAGCTGGTGCGCCGCGGCCTCAGCGTCGCCCTCTGCGACCAGCTGGAGACCACCGCCGCCAAAGGGGCCCTGCTGAAGCGCGACATCACCCGCGTGCTGACCCCCGGCACCGTGCTGGAGGAGGGGATGTTGGCTGCCCGGCGCAACAACTGGCTCGCGGCGGTGGTGCTGGAGCAGGCCGACTGGGGGCTGGCGGTGGCCGATGTGAGCACCGGCGAGTTCCGCCTCACCCAGCGGCAGGGAAGTGATGCCCTGCACCAGGAGCTGCTGCAGCTGGAGGCAGCCGAGCTGATCTGGCCCGATCCCGAAGCCGGCGCCGACCCGGACGCAGCAACCGCAACTGCAGCAGCAGCCGGCAAGCCTGCCTGGTGCCCGCAAGCCCTGCATCTCACCCGGCTGGCACGCACGCCGTTCAGCCTGCCGGAGGCGCGGCGCACGCTGCTGCAGCGCTTTCGGCTGGCCACCACCGACGGACTTGGGCTGGCGGAGGCGCCCCTGGCCCTGCGGGCCGCGGGCGGGTTGCTGCGCTACCTCGACGACAACCAGACCGGTGCCCAGAGCACCGCCGCCGGTGTGGTGCCGCTCGATCCACCCACGCTCCGCTTCGCCGGCGATCAGCTGGTGCTCGATGCCCAGACGCGGCGCAACCTGGAGATCACCCGCACCCAGCGCGACGGCCAGTTTTACGGCTCCCTGCTGTGGGCCCTCGATCGCACCATGACCGCCATGGGCGGCCGGGCCCTGCGCCGCTGGCTGGAGGCGCCGCTGATGGACCGCGCCGCCATCCACGCCCGCCAGGAGGGCGTGAGCGAGCTGGTGGAGCAGCGCGGGTTGCGCCTGGCCCTGCGCCGGCTGTTGCGGCCGATGGGCGATCTGGAGCGGCTGGCGGGCCGGGCCGGTGCGGGCACCGCCTCGGCCCGGGATCTGGTGGCACTCGCCGATGGACTCGAGCGGCTGCCGCGACTGGCAGCGCTGCTGGCGGCGGCGCGCAGCGAGCCCCTGGCGGCGCTGCGCGACTCCCGGCCCGACCTGGCGGCGCTGGTGGAGCAGCTGCGCCACACCCTGCAGGACACCCCGCCGCTGAGCCTGAGCGAAGGGGGGCTGATCCACGACGGCGTCGACGTGCGGCTCGATGGGCTGCGCAACCGGCTCGACGACCAGCAGGCCTGGTTGGTGGAGCAGGAGCAGGCGGAGCGGCAACGCAGCGGCATCCCCTCGCTGCGGGTGCAGTTTCACCGCACCTTCGGCTACTTCCTCGCAGTGAGCCGGGCCCGCGCCACGCGGGTGCCCGAGCACTGGATCCGGCGCCAGACCCTGGCCAACGAGGAACGCTTCGTGACGCCTGAACTCAAGGCGCGCGAGGGGCGCATCCTGCAGCTCCAGGCCCGCGCCGCCCAACGGGAATACGAACTGTTCAGCGAGCTGCGCACCGCCGTTGGCGCGCTGGCCGCACCGATCCGCAGCGCCGCCCGGCGGGTAGCCCGCCTCGATGCCATCGCCTCGCTCGCCGAGGTGGCCGCCACCAGCGGCTATTGCCGCCCCGAGCTCACCGGCGACCGCAGCCTCTGGATCGAGGCCGGACGCCATCCCGTGGTGGAGCAACTGCTGGTGGAGGACCCCTTCACCGCCAACGGCATCCACCTGGGCGAGGCGGGCCAGCCCGATCTGGTGGTGCTCACCGGGCCGAACGCCAGTGGCAAGAGCTGTTATCTGCGCCAGACGGGCCTGCTGCAGTTGATGGCCCAGATCGGCAGCTGGATCCCCGCCAGCCGCGCCCGGCTCGGCCTCTGCGACCGCATCTTCACCCGGGTCGGCGCCGTGGATGACCTCGCCACCGGCCAGTCCACCTTCATGGTGGAGATGGCCGAAACGGCCAACATCCTGCACCACGCCACCGATCGCTCCCTGGTGCTGCTCGATGAGATCGGGCGCGGCACTGCCACCTTCGACGGCCTCTCGATCGCCTGGGCGGTGGCGGAGCACCTGGCCGATGGGCTGCGGGCGCGGGCGGTGTTTGCCACCCATTACCACGAGCTCAACGAGCTGGCTGAGCTGCTGCCGAATGTGGCGAACTTTCAGGTGCTGGTGGAGGAAACCGGCGAACAGCTGGTGTTCCTGCATCAGGTGCGCCCTGGCGGCGCCAGCCGGAGCTACGGCATCGAGGCAGCCCGGCTGGCCGGGGTGCCCCAGCAGGTGGTGCGCCGCGCGCGCCAGGTGCTCGGACGGATCGAAGCCAACAGCCATGTGGTGGTGGGGCTGCAGGTGGCGGCCTAGGGCCTCAGGCGCGATCCAGCCAGGCGCGCCGCAACAGGGCGTTCACCGTCGCCGCCACCAGACCCGCCCCCCCCTTGCTGCCCTCCAGCCGGATCTGGGGCAGAGCGCTGGCGGCCAGGTGGCGCTTGCTCTCGGCCACCCC
The DNA here is from genome assembly GCA_937919075.1 of uncultured Cyanobium sp. Lineage (GTDB taxonomy): Bacteria > Cyanobacteriota > Cyanobacteriia > PCC-6307 > Cyanobiaceae > MW101C3. The sequence continues at coordinate 4,211 of CALFOF010000275.1, forward strand.
CACAAAGCCCACCGGCATGCCGATCACCAGCGCCGGTGGCACCACGCCCGCCGCCGGGTCGTTGCCGCCCACCAGCTCCAGCAGGCGTTCAAGTGCGGTGGGGGCACTGCCGATCAGCACCACGGCTCCCGGCAGCGCCGCCAGGGCCGGGGCCATCCCAGCAGCGGTGCGGGTGCTGCCGTCAGGGGCCAGCGCCGGCGCCCACGCCAAAACTGTGTGCACCGGGTTGCCGAAGCTGCGGCGGACCATCGGGGTCACCGCCGCCGCCGCCATCGCGGTGTCGGTGAGGATCGGCGCTCCGGCCGCCAGGGCCGCCAGGCCGGCAGCGCAGGCGCCCGGGCTGAAGCGCAGCTCCGGCGCGATGGTCAGATCACCACTGCTGTGCACCAGGCGCTCAAGCACCTCCTGTTGCACGGGATCGAGGCCGGTGGGCCCCAGCCAAGCGCGGATCCGCCGCACGCTTTCGGTGAAGATCGGATGGTCCACGGCCTGCCCCGATGCCGATCCATCTCTACTGGGGCGACGACGAGGCCAGCCGCCAGCGCGCGGTGGAGGAGCTGATCACGGCGTCGGTGGATCCGGTCTGGCAGAGCATCAACCTCAGCCGGCTCGATGGCAACGAGGCGGCCCAGGCCTCCCAATCCCTGATCGAGGCCCGCACCGGCCCGTTCGGTGGCGGTGACCGGGTGGTGGTGCTGCAGCGCAGCCCCTTCTGCAACACCTGCCCGGCGGAGCTGGCCACACAACTGGAGGCCAGCCTGGAGCTGATCCCCGCCACCAGCCACCTGGTGCTGGTGAGCGAGGGCAAACCGGATGCTCGCCTGCGCACCACCAAAGCCCTCAAGGCGATCGCCAACGAGCGCAGCTTCGTGCTGCCGGCGGTGTGGGACGGTCAGGGCCAGCTGGAGCTGGTGCGGGCCACCGCCCGATCCCTGGGACTGAAGGCCACACCGGAGGCGATCGAAGCGCTGGCGGGTGCGATCGGCAGCGACAGCGCCCGCCTGGCCAGTGAGCTGGAAAAGCTCGCCGTGTTCTGCGGTGAGCGCCCGATCGATGGCGTGGCGGTGGCGGCGCTGGTGGCGGGCCACAGCACCAGCAGCCTGGCGGTGGGGGAAGCGCTGCTGCGCGGCGACGCCGGCGAGGCCATCGCCCTGGTGGACGAGCTGGTGCGGGCGGGGGAACCGGCGCTGCGGATCGTGGCCACCCTGGCCGGCCAGCTGCGCGGCTGGGTGTGGGTGAGCCTGCTGGACGCGCAGGGCGAACAGGACGTGGCCGTGATCGCCAAGGCGGCCGGCATCGGCAACCCCAGGCGCATCTATGTGCTGCGCAAGCAGTTACGCGGGCGGCCGGCAGAGCGGCTGCTGCGGTTGCTCGGGCAGTTGCTGGAGGTAGAAGCGGCTCTCAAACGGGGCACCGAACCCGGCGACGCCTTCCGCGATGGTTTCCTGGCAGGCCCACTCCGATAATCAGGAGCGATCGACTGTTCGCGCGCGCACCGGGATGGCCCTGCTGGTTCAGAAGTTCGGGGGCACCTCCGTCGGCAGCGTGGAGCGCCTGCAGGTCGTGGCGCGGCGCATCGCCGCCAGCCGCGAAGAGGGCCACGATCTGGTGATCGTGGTGTCGGCCATGGGGCACACCACCGACGAACTCACTGGCCTGGCCAGGGCGATCACCACCACCCCTCCCCAGCGGGAGATGGACATGCTGCTGGCCACCGGCGAGCAGGTGTCGATCGCCCTGCT
>CALFOF010000276.1 GCA_937919075.1 uncultured Cyanobium sp.
GCACAGCAGCAACCCCCTCAGCACGCTTGCAACCTTCGAGCACATGGCAAAGCATTGGTTTGCCACCAATTTCGGCCATCACTTTTCCAGGGAACCTTGAGGAGGACAGCCGAGCTGGTACTGCCACTACCACTGAAGCTTTTGTCATCGGCCCATTCACCTGTAGCGAAATCATATTGACCTGGGCCCCATCCAGCAGATCAGAAAAAGGGCTTGTCCGGCGCTCGGTTGAATAACCCTGACCGCCCACGCCGGCCGCCAGGGCTTGCCCTGGATCTTCACCATGCATTCCGACGACCCCGATTACTGGTGCGTCGCCGAAGCCCTCACCCCGGAAACCCACGGCGGCGGCAGCGTCTGCGTCTCCCAATTCCTGGCCCAGCAGCTGCGCCAGCGTTTGCCTGCCATTAACCCGCAGGTGATCTCCTACGGCATCACGCTGCCGACGGCCCAGGCCAGCTTCTCGGATCAGCCGTTCCGTGTGGTCTACAGCGGCCGCATGGTGGAGCGCCAGAAGTGCATCCAGCAGGTGGTGCACACCCTCATCCACGCCTGCCGGGCCTCCAGCCAGATTGAGGCCCACCTGATCGGCGACGGCCCCGCCCGCGCCGCCTGCGAACAGCTTGTGCACCAGGCCGGCCTCGCCGACCGCATCTACTTCCACGGCCGCGTTCCCCCCGAGCAGGTGCAGCCGCTGCTGCAGCGCAGCCAGGCGATTTTGCTGATGTCCGACTTTGAAGGCTTGCCTGTGGCCCTGCTGGAAGCCATGGCGGCCGGAGTTGTGCCGGTGGTGCGGTCGATTGAGAGCGGGATCCCCGAGCTGGTTCAGCACGAGCGCACGGGGTTGCTGGTGGGTAATGATCCAGCTGAAGCTGCTACTGCGCTGGTGCGGCTGAGCCATGAACCAGAGCTTTGGCAGGGCTGCTCTACCCAGGCGAGAGCACTGGCAGTGGCGGGCTATGGCGCAGACGAGTGCTTTGAGAGGTGGTTTTCGGTGATTGAGCAACAGCGGGGCCCTGCACGCCCGGCATTTCCGATCCCCACCACTGATCTGCGGCGCCTGCTTCCTTTAGCTGATCCACGCTTTCAGAGCCAATACCCCCCACCGCCACCCCGCTGGAGCCGTCTGCAGCGGGCCGTTGCCCGAATCATGCAGGCGGGTTAAGGTTCTGGCCTTGGCGGACGGACATGGCGTAAGGCCCTTTCTGCCTGAGTTTCCGTGATGTGATGGCCGGATCCCCAGTTCACCGGCGCGGCTGCACAGAGGCTTAACGGTGAGCCTGGATTCTCCCTACCCTGAAACAATCCACGCCCGATCAGGCACCACCTGGAAGGCGGACGACTCCGTGCTCAGCCCTGACGCCTCCTTGGTGCGTCACGATCGCTGGCAGGCCCTTACCCCCGAGCAGCGCCGCGGCTTCGCACCGCTATGCC
>CALFOF010000277.1 GCA_937919075.1 uncultured Cyanobium sp.
GGGCAGTTGATCCATTCTCGCAGAGGTGGCCGGGTTTTTCAGCGAACTCTTAGGGGAGGGGTCCTCGATCGCACTGATGCTGGAAGGGAGGGGCACTTAGGGGTGCTGGTCGCTCTGGCTGGGTACCTTGAATCCCCCGGTCGCTTCCTCCGTCATGGCTGAACGCACCGTGCTGCAGTTGGGGGATCCGCGGCTGCGCCAGATGTCCTTGCCAGTGACCCGCTTTGGCACCGCCGAGCTATGGGCCTTGATCGCCGACCTGCGCGACACGATGGCGGCGCGCGATGGGGCAGGTCTGGCGGCGCCGCAGATCGGCGTGCCGCTTCGGGTGGTGATCTTTGGGATTACCCATAACCCTCGGTATCCGGAAGCCCCGCCGATCCCCGAAACGGTGCTGATCAATCCGCAGATCGCCCCGCTTGGTGCCGGGCGGCAGACCGGTTGGGAGGGATGCCTGAGCGTGCCGGGCCGCGCGGTGAGGTGACGCACTGGCAGGCGATTCACTACCGGGGCTTTGATGCGCTGGGGCAACCGATCGCGCGATCTGTGGAGGGTTTCCTTGCCCGCGTTGTTCAGCACGAATGCGACCATCTCGACGGCGTGCTCTTCCCCGAACGGATCAAGGATGGCCACACCTTCGACCTTGCCGGCGAGCCGCGCTGACAGCTACAGCCCCAGCTTGCGCCGCCCCTGCCACATGCCCACGCCATAGCCGATCGCCGGCAGCAGCAGCCCGGGGTGCACGGGCAACAACAGCAGCAGGACGATTCCCGCCAGCCAGGGGAGCAGCAGCAGGCTCCCGAAGGCCAGCTGGCTTGGCCGCGAACGGCGCGCCAGGCTGCCCGAGCGCTGCACCAGCAGGGGCACGCCCTTGCCCAGGCCAAAGCCCAGCAGGGCAGTGAGAACGGTGAGCAGGATCGCGCCCATGACGGGGTGGCAGCCGTTGGGAGTCTGCCGCCCGCGCGGACATGGCAGGGCTGGAGGCGCCGATGATGCCGCGAAGGACTGCAGGCCGCACCAGGCCATGAGACCCTCAGGCCGAAGGGCCAACCCCAGTGCCGGAAAGGGTTTTGAGGAAGCCCTTGACGAGACTTGAACTCGTGACCTCTCCCTTACCAAGGGAGTGCTCTACCGCTGAGCTACAAGGGCATGTGGAAGGTGGGCCGGGTTGGATTTGAACCAACGTAG
>CALFOF010000278.1 GCA_937919075.1 uncultured Cyanobium sp.
GGGCCGCAGGCGCGGCAGCACAGTCGCCAGCAGCGCGGCGCGGCCACGGCCGCCGCCGCCGATCAACACGCGGTCGGGGTCGGGCAGGGGGGAGGGGCGATCCCCAGGGGCGCAGGCCGCCAGCGCCTCCAGCTCCAGCACCCCCGCAGGCCGCACCCCCAAGCGCTCGGCATTGGCCTGGATCAGCGCCGCTGAGCCGCCGCGCCGCTCCACGGCCCACAGCTGCAACTGGGGCCGCAGGCGCAGGGCCTCCAGGCCGATCGAGCCCACCCCGGCCCCCAGATCCCAGAGCACGCCCTCGGCCGGCAGCTCCAGGTCGGCCAGCAGCTGGATCCGCACCTCCCGCTTGGTCATCAGGCCGGGCCGATCGGGATGCTGCAGCCAGAGACCGTCGTCGAGGCCGAAGAGCGGCAGGGCCGCCGGGTCGACGGGCGGCGGCGGTGGCTCGGCGATCAGCAGCACCAGGTGCAGGGGATCGAGATCACTGGGCAGGGGTGCGGTGGGAGCCAGCCGCATCAGCCGCTCCTGCGGATGTCCCAGCCGCTCGGCCAACCACAGGCTGTAGACGGCCTCCAGGCCGCTGGCCCGCAGCAGGCGGCGCACCTCGTCGGCACCGCCACGGGAGGGATCGGTGAGTACCGCCAACGCCACCGGGCGCTGCTGCAGCCGCTGGGCCAGGGGTTCCGGTTCGCGGCCATGCAGGCTCACCCAGCCGGCATCCTGCCAGGGGCGCCCCAGACGCGCGAAGGCCAGCTGCAGGCTGGTGGGCGCCGGATGGAAGCGCAGGCGTTCCGGCGGGATGTGCTGCAGCAGCAGCCGGCCGATGCCGAACCAGAGCGGATCGCCGCTGGCCAGCAGCACCACCGGCTCGCCAGCGGCAAGGGCCTGCTGCAGGGCCGCGAGCAGCGGCTCAGGCTTGTCGCTGGCCAGCAGACGCGGAGGGTTCCAGGCAGGGGCGGGGAAGGTGGTGGCCCAGGCGGCCAGCTGGGCCTCAAGGCCGGGCTGCAGCCGGGACGGGGCCGCCAGCAGGGACGCCCCGCGCACCAGCTCCAGCGCTGCCGGGGAGAGGGAAGCGAGGCCGCCCGCATCGGTGCCGATCACCTGCACCGGCGGGCCTTGCTGCCGCCGGCCGGCCTGCGGGTCGCTGCTCATGCCGGCGGGGCGGCGAGGGAATCCGGCCATGATGACCGCCCCCCCGTTGCGCCATGGCCGAGCCGCCCGACGCCGCGATCCGCCGCCGCCACCGGATCCATGAGCTGGTGCTGGCCCTACTGGCGCAGCAGGGGGATCTGGAGCTGCTCGATGGCGATGGGGCCGCCCTCAGCGGCAACCCCGGCGAGGCCGGCCAGTGGCTGGAGCGCAACCGGCGGGTGGTGGCCCGCTACCAAGCCCTGGTGCGCTCGGCCGTCACCCTCGACGCCCTGGTGGACCAGGAGGTGAATAGGGGTTTCCAGGCGCCGATGCCGCCTACTCCCTGATCTCGGAGAGGATGACTTGGATCAAATGACGTCGCGGTTGAATCACACTGGCGGCGCTTACGCCACTCCTCACTGCGCACCGCTGCGCCTGGCGCTGGTGTGAGGCATGGGTTCCATCGGCGACAACCTCTACCGCCTGCACCAGCCTGCTGCCGCCCTGGCCCAGCTGGAAGGGGTGGAGGTGGTGAGGTGCATCCTCAGGCCCGTCACCACGACGGGGCCGCGCTGGCGGCCGATGTGGTGGTGTTCACGATGACGCTGGATGTGGAGGTGTTCCGCCTGATCCACCAGCGGCGCCAGCTGGGCCGGCCCAGCCTTTGCGAGGTGAACGACTACCTGCCGGATGTGCAGGCCTGGAACCCCGCCCATGCCTCCTGGAGCGATCGGCGGGCGCTGTTCTGCTTCGATCAGCTCATCGGCCGCTGCGATGCCACCCAGGTGACCACCGAGGCTCTCGGCCAGCGGCTGGCGAATCGGGCCCGGCGAATCATGGTGGCGCCTAATCAGCTGCAATTGCTGCCACCACTGCGCCCCATCCCCCGCCCTGGTTCCACCCAGCGCGGAGCGGCCCCTGGTGATCGGTTGGGGAGGATCCATTGGACACCGGGAAGATCTGCGCACCATCTCTGCAGCGTTGATTGCCTGGCTGCAGCGGCAGCGGCATGTGCGCTTCGAGCTGATGTGCGATCCGGTGCTGGCCGAACCGTTCGCGGCCCTGGATGGCGAGCGCTTCCGCTTCACCATGGCCGGCTCGCTGGCGGACTATCTCGCTTGGCTAGAAGAGCTCGACATTGGCCTGGCGCCGCTGCTGCCCGCCGAGTTCAACCGCTGCCGCTCCGATGTGAAATTCCTGGAGCACGCCAGCCGAGCGGTCGCGCCGGTGCTGCAGAACCTCGATTCCTATCGCCATCTTTGCAGGACCGGTGCGGCGCTGCTGTTCGACAACATCGATGAACTCATTCACCAGCTGGATCGTCTGGTGAATGAGCCGGCGCTGCGTCACACCATCGCCACCACCGCCCACGCCCTGGTGAGCCGGCCGAGAGCCCGGTGGAACCGCTGCTCCAGCAGGCGGCGGATCGTCCGCTCACCTCCCTGCCGGGCCTGCGCCAGCTGGCTCAGGGCCACTGGCGCCTGGGCATCGACAGCGCGGCTGATCAGCCATGAGCCCGCAGGTGCTCCAGCTGATTGCCACCACCCGACTGGACGAGGCGGCCGCCTGGAGCGCTCGGGCGTGCGCTTTGACCCGCGCTTTGCCTTTCACTACTACGACCTCGATGTCTGTCGTTCCGCCCGGCGCGCGGGCCTGAGCCTCGGCACTTGGCCCCTGCCGCTGGTGCATGCCAGTGGTGGTGAGCCCTGGGGCAAAACCTGGCGGGAATGTCCGCAGGCCAAGGATGCGCACTAAGATGCGCACATCCTTGGCCCTGGAGCATGCGCACAACCCTGGAGCTGCCGGATCCGCTGTTCGCACGGCTGAAAGCCAGGGCGGCTAACGAGGGTGTCACCCTCAAGCGATTGCTGCGCAGCTATGTGGAGCAAGGGCTCGGCGCCGCAGCCACCCGCACCGAGCTGAAGCGATCCGCAGCAACACTGCCGCGCCTCGAAGGGTCGCTGGCCATCGAGGGGCAGCAGCTCAGCAATGCCGGCCTGTTCGATCTGCTCGACCCGTGAGCACC
>CALFOF010000279.1 GCA_937919075.1 uncultured Cyanobium sp.
TGTGCCTGTTGCAGACAACTGGAGCCCCTGGCAGGGGGATCTCAAGACATTACCGAGACCCGCCGAAACGCCACTGCCAATGCCTGCTTCCCCTGCTTCTGCCGCTCCCGCCAGCCGCTGAAGCCACCTCGGCTGATCAGTCGGCCTGTGGTGCATCTCCTGTTGACCCCTCCCTGATGATTCCCGCCACCCCATTGCGCCGCCCTTCGCTGCTGGACAAAGCGATCGCTTCAGCCCTGCTGCTGATCACGCCGGAGTACCTGAACGTGCGTCGCCGGCAGCGCGGGAACGGCCGCTCCAACACGCCGACGCTGGCCCAGCCGCCGGCCATGCCCCTGGAGACGATCGAGCTGCTGGGGGAGCGCATCCGCATCGGTCGTCAGCGCCGGGTGGGAGCTCCCACGGTGCTGCTGATCTGTCCGCTGCCTCAGAGCATCGTGGCCTTTGCACCGATCTGGCCCGCGTTGGCGGCGCGCTTCGATCTGGTGGCGGTGGATCTACCGGGCTTCGGTCGCAGCAGTGGAGGGCTGGAATGGATGTCCTTCGCTGCCCAGGGCCGCTTCCTGAAGGCGCTGATCGATCAGTTGCAGCTAGTCGGCCCGCATCTGGTGGCGCCGGATGTGGGCATGGCTGCCGCCGTGGCCTGCGTGGGCGAGAACCCAGGCATCGCCGCCAGCCTGGTGATCGGCGACGGCCCGGCGATCGCCCCCTCCAGCAACGGCAGCATCATCAACAAGCTGGTGACTTCCGGTTTCTGGCGCTTCATGGTGGCGATGGCCGGCGCCGGCACCTTCGTGGAAGCCGGCAACCGGCTGGGCTATGTGAACTACACCCCCAATCCGTTGGAGGTGGATGACTACATCCGCTCCTATGCCGGCCGGGTGGGCCCGATCTGCCGCTGGTTCCGCGACTATCCCGCCAGCCTGGCCACCACCGATCCGCTGCTGGCGAAGCTTGATCTGCCGGTGCAGCTGTTCTGGGGCCACCATGACGCTCTTCTGGATGTGGAGAACGCCACCCGCCTGCAGCAGCGGCTCCCGCGCGCCCAGCTGCAGGTGCTGGAGAACGCCGGCCATTACAGCTACCAGGATGCGGCAGAGGCCTTCAGCAACCTGGTGATCCGCTGGGTGGAAGGAGATCACCTCAGGCTCTGAATCACTCCCCTCTTCCGGGTGACGCTGTGCTTTCCCCGGGGCTCCGGAGGCGTGCCGACAACCGACGGCGCGCCAGGACTGTGCCACCTGCCAAACCCATTTCTTCTGACGTCCCGATGAAGTACAACCTCAACTTCGGCACCTCGGTGCTGCTCAACCTGCCGGTGGAGACGTTCGATCTGGCCGACTGGATCGTGAATTTCTCCTGTGAGGAGTATGTGTCCTGCACCCCCGCGTCACGCTCCCACAAATACTCGGGCCTCTACCGCGATGCCGATGGCGAGATCGTGATCCGCAACGATGAATTCTGCGGTGGCTTCATGATGACCCAGTTCTACCGGCCCAAGCTGATGCAGGCCCATCATGTGCGGATGGAGAGCCTCACCAAGGCACGCTTCCTGCAGGTGTGGCCGATCATCTTCCCGCTTTACTGGGATCTGAAGGTGGAAGCCGCCGGTGCGAATCGCACGCTGTTCCGCTGCCGCATCGGTGCCCGGTTGCCGTTCCTTTATTTCCTTGCCAGCAAGCTCATCCGCTTGCAGTTCTGGTCGCAGCAGCATGCCGATGAGGAAACGCCTCTGTTCGCCCACTACGCCAGCCGCTGGGCCACCCGCAACGCCCCTGACCAGCCTGAGTGTTTCTGGCTGTAGGCCAGGGTCTGCGCCGGCATCTCGCCAAAGTGCTCGCGGTAGACGCGGCTGAAATGACTGCCGCTGGCGAAGCCGCAGCGCTGGGCGATCACCGTGACGGTGGTGCTGCCCGGTTCCGCCAGCGCCAGTGCATGGCGGGCCGCCTGCAGGCGCTGCAGGCGCAGGAAGCGCATCGGTGCCATGCCGAACACCTCATCGAAGGCGTACACCAAGGTGCGCCGTGATGTCGGCACGGCGCTGTAGAGGTCGCGCAGGGTGAGCGGATCGGCCAGCCGCTCCTCCATCAGCTGCCGGCTGAGGCGGGTGATCAGCAGGCGCTCGCTGCGGCTGCCGGCCAGGCCGTGGTGGCAGTGGGGTGTCTCGATTGCCGCGATCAGCAGCGGCAGCAGGTCATCGCGCATCAGCCGTGTGGTGATGGCCCTGGCGGCGAAATCACCTGGCTTGGCCTGCGGATCCCGGAAGGCCTGGCAGAGCAATCGGCGCAGATCGGCGCTGCAGGCTGGATGCAGGCGGAAGGCGTTGCGGCTGAACAGATCCGGATCGAGATCCCGCCGACCCAGCAGCTCCGCGGTTTGCCAGAACAGCCGCTCCTCCACCAGCACCGCCGCGAAGCGATGGGCGGCCGGAGCCTGAAAGTGGATCTCCCGCTGCGGATCGAAGCCCACCAGGGTCTCGGAATCCAGGTCGCGTCCATGCACCCTTGGCGGCTCGGGTACGGGCTGCAGGGTGATGTTGCAGAACACACGCGCTGGAGGTTTCGGCCCGCAGATGAAGGTGCGCCGGCTGAACTGCAGCCGCAGCAGGCTGATCTCCCCCGCATCCACCAGCTCCAGGCGGCTGGGGTTGGTGCCCGCCTCCAGCTGCAGCATGCGGCTGCGAAATCCCAGCAGCCGTGCCGTCTCCTCGAGAAAACCCAGATCGTCGTGCTCGATCCGCAGCCGACGCACCAGCGGGGCTCCCGCTGGTGCGGCCATGGAGAAACATTGCACTTCTGGGACGAGCCTGGCACTGATGCCCATGGAAGCTCAAGAGCACGACTCGTTGTTTATCGATGCCTCCCAGAGGCCGCCAGGCTCGAGGCCTGCAATCCTGGCGAGGTCACCATGGCCAGCGGCAATCTCGGCAGCGAAAGTCACCAACAATGCTGAACAGACGATGAACTGCTGCTTACGCCTGGCCGGACGGCTTGGAATCGCATTGATCGCCACCCTGATGGCTTCGGCCCCGGCCAGGGCCCTGGAAGAGGTGGTGATTGAGATCCCCCTACTGGAGATCCGTTTCACAGTACGCCTGGATGAACTGCAGTCTCCTGAGGCCTTGCGCCAGGGCAACAGTGATCTGGCCGAGCTGGATCGCGCCACCGGAGGCGCCGCAGGCCGTCAGCTCAAGGAGCTGCTGCTCCAGCCCGTGCCCCTCAGCGTGAAGCAGGTGGCCGATGGCTCGGTGGGCTCGCCCCTGCTCGAGCAGGCCATGCTCGTGA
>CALFOF010000280.1 GCA_937919075.1 uncultured Cyanobium sp.
GCGACGACCGTTCGGATGGCCTGCGGCTGGAGGCCGAGCCGCCCGCCTTGGAGCAATACGGCCGTGACCTCACCGCCGCCGCCCGCGCCGGTCTGCTCGATCCGGTGATCGGCCGCGACACTGAAATCCGCCGCCTGATCCAGGTGCTCTCGCGCCGCGGCAAGAACAATCCGGTGCTGATCGGTGAACCGGGCGTGGGCAAAACCGCCATCGCCGAGCTGCTGGCCCAGCGGATCGTGGCCGGCGAAGTGCCCGATTCGCTCAAAGGCATTCGTCTGATCGGCCTCGATCTCGGTGCCTTGATCGCCGGTGCCAAGTTCCGCGGTCAGTTCGAGGAACGGCTGCGCAGCGTGCTGGCGGAAGTGAGCGACCCCGATGCCGGCGTGGTGCTGTTCATCGACGAACTGCACACCGTGGTGAGCACCGACCGCTCCAGCGCCGACGCCGGCAGCATCCTCAAGCCGGCCCTCGCCCGCGGCGACCTGCGCTGCATCGGCGCCACCACCCCCGAGGATTACCGCCGCACCGTCGAGAAGGATCCGGCCCTCAACCGCCGCTTCCAGCAGGTGGTGATCCGGGAGCCCAATCTTGAGGTGAGCCTGGAAATCCTGCGTGGCCTGAAGGAGCGCTACGAGCTGCACCACGGCGTCACGATCACCGATGGCGCCCTGGTGGCGGCCACCCGCCTCGCCGATCGCTACATCGCCGATCGCTGCCTCCCCGACAAGGCGATCGACCTGATCGACGAGGCCGCCGCCCAGCTGCGCATGGAGGTCACCTCCAAACCCCAGGTGGTGGAACTGGCCGAGGCCGAGCTGCGTCGCGTGGAGCTGGCCCTGCTGGCGGCCGAGGCGGCCCCGCTGGCCGAGCGCATGCAGCGCCAGGCGGAGCGCAGCCTGGCCCTGGCCCGGCTGCAGGAGCTGCAGTACCGCTGGCAGGCGGAGCGGGAGCGGCTGGCCGAGTTGCGCGAGCTGCTCCAACAAGACGAAGACCTGCGCCACGCCATCGCCGAAGCCGAGCGCGACGGTGATCTCGAAGAGGCCGCCCGCCTGCAGTACGACCAACTGCACGGCGTGCAGCAGCGGCGCAATGCCCTGGAGGAAGAGCTGCAGAGCGCCCAGCAAGGCGGGCTGGCCCTGCTGCGCGAGCAGGTGGAGGAGGGCGACATCGCCGATGTGGTGGCCCGCTGGACCGGCATTCCCATGCAGCGGCTGCTGGCCGGCGAACGCCAGAAGCTGCTGGAACTGGAGGCGCGGCTGGGGGAACGGGTGATCGGCCAGCCCGAGGCGGTGGCGGCGGTGGCGGCGGCGATTCGCCGTGCTCGGGCCGGCATGCAGGATCCGCGCCGGCCGGTGGGCTCCTTCCTGTTCCTCGGCCCCACCGGCGTCGGTAAAACCGAGCTGGCCAAGGCGCTGGCGGCGGCGCTCTTCGATGAGGAGGAGGCCCTGGTGCGCCTCGACATGAGTGAGTTCATGGAGCGCAACGCCGTGGCCCGCCTGCTGGGGGCTCCGCCCGGCTACGTGGGCTACGAGGAAGGCGGCCAGCTCACCGAGGCGGTGCGGCGCCGCCCCTACGCCGTGCTGCTGCTCGATGAAGTCGAGAAGGCCCACCCGGAGGTGTTCAACCTGCTGCTGCAGGTGCTCGACGACGGGCGGCTGACCGATTCCCAGGGCCGCACCGTCGACTTCCGCAACACCGTGGTGGTGATGACCAGCAACCTGGCCAGCCGCGCCATTTTGGAGCGGGCCCGCGCTGGTGCCGCCCCGCCGGATGCCCTGGCCCTGGATGCCGCGCTCGATGCTGCGGTGGAGCGGGCGCTGGCCTCCCAGTTCCGGCCCGAATTCCTCAACCGCATCGATGAGGTGATCCGCTTCCGCCCGCTTGCCGCCACCGATCTGGCGCGCATCGTGCGCCTGCAGCTGGCCGATCTGGCCGCCCTGCTGGCGGAGCAGCACCTGCAGCTGCAGGTGGAAGACGGGGTGGTGGACTGGCTGGCCCTCCAGGGTTACGAGCCGGAGTACGGCGCCCGGCCGCTGCGGCGCCTGCTGCGGCGCAGCGTGGAGAATCCGCTGGCCACCGAGCTGCTGGCTGACCACTTCAGCGGCGCCTGGGGTGTGCGCGTGAGCCTGGCCGATGCGGCCGAGGGCGACCCAGCAGCCCGCTTCCGCTTCACACCGCTTGACGGGCCCGGCAGTGACGTCCGGTAGGGTGCCTGTTTGCCGGTTCGTGCGATCGCACCGGTGCGCAGGCCACCGTGGAATCCCCTACCCGCTCCACCACCACCTCTGAACCGTTGCCGGAGGCAGAGCCCACGCCGCCGGCAGGGGCGGTTGCCACTGGCTTTTTCCCCTCGCTGCTGGAAGAGCTGCGCAAAGTGGTCTGGCCCAGCCGCCAGCAACTGTTCAGCGAATCGGTGGCGGTGATCCTGATGGTGGGCCTGTCGGCCGCCTCGATCGCTGCGATCGATCGCCTCTTCGGCTGGTTGTCTTCCCAGATCTTCCGCTGACCCTCCCGCCGCGCTCCCCCCACGCCGCCTCGTCGTCCTTCCCCCAACCCTGTGTCAGAAGCCGAACTCGCCCCTGCTGATCTCGCCGCCGCTGATCTCGCTGCCGCCGCTTTCACGGACGGTGACGCCCTGAGCGCAGCCGACGCCGACATGACGGCCGCTCCTGAAGCCGAGACCAAGCCGCAGGTGGCCCGCTGGTATGCGATTCAGGTGGCCTCCAGCTGTGAGAAAAAGGTGAAAGCCACCCTGGAGCAGCGGGCGATCACCCTCGGCGTCAGCAACCGCATCCTTGAAATCGAGATCCCGCAAACGCCTGCCATCAAGCTCAAGAAAGACGGCAGCCGGCAGTCGACCGAGGAAAAGGTGTTCCCCGGTTATGTGCTGGTGCGCATGGTGCTCGATGAAGACACGATGATGGCGGTACGGAGCACCCCAAACGTGATCAACTTCGTGGGGGCTGAGGAGCGCCGCGCCACCGGCCGCGCCCGCGGCCACATCAAGCCCCGGCCCCTCACCCGGCCCGAGGTGGAGCGCATCTTCAAGCGCGCCGCTGAGAAGAAGCCACTGGTGAAGGTCGACATCACCGA
>CALFOF010000281.1 GCA_937919075.1 uncultured Cyanobium sp.
CATGGCCAGCCTCGGCGTCAACATCGACCACATCGCCAATGTGCGCCAGGCCCGACGCGCGGTGGAACCCGACCCCGTGACCATGGCCCTGCTGGCGGAACTGGGCGGCGCCGACGGCATCACCGTGCACCTGCGGGAAGACCAGCGGCACATCCAGCCGCGCGATCTGGAGCTGCTGCGCGCCACCGTGCGCTCACGCCTCAACCTGGAAATGGCCGCCACGGCCGAGATGGAGGCGATCGCCCTGCGCATCCGCCCCGACATGGTGACGCTGGTGCCCGAGAAGCGAGAGGAGGTGACCACCGAGGGCGGGCTCGATGTGCAGGCGCAGGCCGCCAGCCTGGGGCCTCTGGTGGGCCGATTGCAGGCGGCGGGGATTCCCGTGAGTTTGTTCGTAGACCCCGACAGCGTCCAGCTGGAGGCCTGCGCCGCCAGTGGCGCCCGCTGGGTGGAGCTGCACACCGGCGCCTACGCCGAGGCCAGCTGGGCCGATCAACCGCTGGAGCTGGCGCGCCTCACCGAAGGCAGCCACGTGGCCCGCAGCCTGGGGCTGCGGGTGAATGCCGGGCATGGGCTCACTTATCAGAACGTGGAGCCGGTGGCGGCCATCGAAGGAATGGAGGAGCTGAACATCGGCCACACGATCGTGGCGAGGGCTCTGGCCGTGGGTCTGCAAGAGGCGGTGCGCCAGATGAAGGCGCTGGTTCAGAATCCACGCCGCGATCCCCTGTTCGGCTCGATCGATCCATGACCCTGCCTGCGCCTCTCACCTATCACTTCGTTGCCGCCAGCGAAGCGTTTCTGACCGTGGAGGAGCCGCTGGAGGAAGTGCTGCGCGAACGCCGCCGCCACTACGCCGAGCGCAACCAGCCGATCGACTTCTGGCTGGTGCTACGGCCCGCCTTTCTGGAGGCCGCTGACCTGCGGGCCATGAGCAGCAGCGTGCCCAGACCAGCAGCGGCGGTGGTGTCCACCGATCCGAAATTCATCGAATTCCTGAAATTGAGGCTGGAATTCGTGGCCAAGGGCAGCTTCTCCGCCCCCTCAGCCACCATTGCCGATCCTTTGGCCTCTGCTTGAACAGGCCGCGGGTACCTGGCTGGCGCAGCCAGGGCGGACTCAGCCGCGGCGCAGCGGGGCTTTGGTCTTGTGCTGCACCCAACCAGCGAGGTGGTGGTGCTGACGGGAATCCAGGGCAGCGTCGGCCAGCCAGCGATCCCGGAGGCACTCCAGATCGTCGGGATGGAGTTCTCCGTTCTCCTGCCAGTGGAGGTTGGTGGGAGTCAAGTGCTGAATCGCTGTCATGGCTTGGCTGCCCACTGTGTCAGCTGAGGTGGCGGCAACGGGCGAATAATGAAGCGAATCTCCTGTAGAGAATCGGTAGATCCGGAGGAGCGTGGATCGCTTGGTGCGGATCTTCGCTGCAGCGGACCTTGCGGCGGAACGTGGTTGTTTCACCTGGTCTAGACGCCTCTTTGTGACGCCTGGGTGTGGGACCCGTGGTTCGTTCGCACCCTCAGGGAAGTGACCACGCCCCGAGCCCTGCGCCAAGCCCAAGCCGTGACCGCCGAGGCCAACGGGCCCGCCCGCTTGAACCGCCTTCAGAACAGGCCGAAAAAGCGCTTGCGCTTCTCGCCGTCGGCGCCCTCTGCCGCCGGCGCCTGAGGGGTCGGCCGCACGTCCTGTTGATAGGGCGGGCGGTTGTCGCCGATCGTGAGCAGCGCTTCTTTGTTTTTCCACCAGATCCAGTCACGGATCGGTGGGGTGGAGAGCAGGTCGTCGCGGGTGAGGCCGAGGCCGAGCTTCGCGGAGGCTCCCAGCAGCACCTCGATCATTTCGTCCCCGTCCTGGCAGCGGGCCAGGGCTTCGTTGGTGCGTTTGGCGCCGTTGAGCGCCTTCACCAGCGCCTTCACCTTCTGCGACGGGGGGAGGGAGGCTGGATTCATGGGCCCGCAACGACACCTGCCGGACCGTATCAGCGCCCGTAGGCAGTTTTTGCTGAGGGGGCTGACAGATTCATGCGCGCCGGGCGAGACTGTTTTTAACGCATTCTTTGCATGCTTCCCCCTTCGCAGCCTTCCCGTCACTGGGTGATCGGAGACGTGCATGGCTGCGCCGATGCCCTGCAGTCTCTGCTGGAACGGCTGCCCACCAGCGATCGGCTCGTGCTCTGCGGCGATGTGATCAACCGTGGGCCCCAGATCGAGCGGGCGATGCAACTGGCCTGGAGCCTTGTGCAGGAAGGCCGCGCCGTGTGGCTGCGCGGAAACCACGAACAACGGCTGCTGGAGGCGCTGGGCCGGGGCAGCTGGCTGTGCAACCCCACTCTGGCGGGCTGCGAAACCTACCGCCAGCTGGGCGATTCCCGCTGTCGGATGTGGCAGGAGCGCCTCGACACCCTGCCGCTCACCTACGCCGGCGAGGGCTGGCTGGCCACCCATGCCGGCTTCAACCCCCACACCTGGGCGCCGGATCTCGGCATCCGTCTGCCGTTCTGGCAGGCCTACGACGGCCGCTTCGGCGATGTGGTGATCGGTCACACTCCAGCATCAAAGCTGCGCCGCCTCAATCACATCGTGATGATCGACACTGGCGCCTGCTACGGCGGCAGCCTTACCGCCTACTGCCCCGAAAGCGGCGCCACGATCTCTGTGCCCGGCACCGGTCAATCGCAGCGGCCCCGGGCCAGCCGGGCCGCGCTCGGCTCCTTCTGACCAGCCCACCAGCCGCGCCGTGCTGAGCGTTTTCCGCAGCAACCGCGCTGAACAGCTGGCCGCCCTGCTTGCCCTGCAGCTGCTGCACGACCCTCCCGGGCCGTTCGAGACCGTCCGGGTGGTGGTGAACACCTGGCCCACCAGCCGCTGGCTGGGCGAGCAACTGGCCCTGGAGCTCGGTGGCATCGCCGCCAACCTGCGCTTTCCCTTTCTCACCAGCGAGCTGCGCCAAACCGTGGACGGCTTGCTCGGCGAAGGCGCCGCCGGCAGCGATCCCTGGCGAGCCACCGAGCTGGTGTGGCCGCTGCTGGAGCTGCTGCCCGCCCTGGCCGCCGGCCCCGACGCCGCCCTGCTGGCCCGCTGGCTGGAGCAGCGCGGCCATGGCCA